>JBAPYC010000816.1:0-5351 GCA_049284535.1 Streptosporangiaceae bacterium | reverse complement strand
GGCCAGCGACGCGGCGCGGACGGCGTCGCGGGCGGCAGAGCCGAACTGGCCGGTCAGGTCGAGCCATTGACCACCCGCGCTGACAAGCACCAGCAGGAATACGACGGCAGGCACGGCAATGACGAATTCGACCGCCATCGAGCCGCGGTCCCGCCGGATCCACCGTCGCAGATACGTCATCAGCAGGCCGTCCCCCCGCTGGCCTGGGTGCGGAAACACTCGATCGGGCCGCTCACGCTCGCGGTCACGTGCAGCGGGAACAGCCCGGACAGGTCCCCGCCCACGGAGACCGTGATCATCGAGCCATTGCGCTCGGCCTGCGCACCGAGATTATGGATCACGCTGGTGTCCAGGCCCTGGTAGTAGCTGGTGGCCGCGGTCTTGGCCAGGCCGGTCCAGCCGTTCGTGTTGGTGATCGCGTCCTCCCGGGCGACCAGATCGCCCTGCTGCGCCGCGGCCAGGGCCGCGTGCCGGGCGTCGAACCACAGGGCGAACTGGACGATGAGCAGGCTGAGCACGAGGAGGGACGGGCCGAGGATGGCGAGTTCGACCGCGCTCGCGCCGCGGTCACGGCCGAGCGCGCACGCCACGGCCAGCCGCCGGCGCCACCAGCCTCGTCTCACCTGCTCCTCACCCTCGCCTCACCGGCTGCCGCTAGTTGTTGCCGTTCGGGTTGGGCACCTGGGTCTGGGTGATCTGGTTGTCCTCGGTGTGGGCGAAATGGATGATGACGCCCAGGATGACGACGGCGAGCCCGACGAGCACGGCGGTGATGACCGCGAGCTCGACCGCGGACGCGCCGCGATCCTTCTCGGCCCAGGCGCCGCGCAGCCGGGCCGCGTGCACGCCCAGCAGGGCCTGGGTGTAGCGCGCCAGTTCGGTGCCGGGCGGCTTGATCATGTTCATCGGACTCCTCTGGGCAGGCTCTCAGTTAGGCGCAGGCTCTCCGTCAGGCCTGCAGCAGCATGTGGACGGCTGGGTACATGAGAAAGATCAGGAAGGCGGCGGCCAGCAGCATCTGGGCCAGCAGCATGGACTGGGACCGCTCGCCCGCCTGGCCCTCCAGGTCGGCGAGCTCGCGTCGCCGCAGGCTGACCGCCCGGGCTGTCAGCGACTCCCGCACCTTGGCGCCGTCCTCGGCCACCAGGCTGAGGGCGGCGGACAGGTCCTTCAGCTCGTTGACCTGGACCTCGGCCCCGAGCGCGCCCAGCGCCTGCCACGGGGTCTGGCCGGTGATCCGGGCGTTGGCCAGGGCATCCCGGATCCGCCAGAAGGCCCAGCCCTCGCCGATCTCGCTGGCCGCCATCAGCGCCTCGGGCACGCCCCGGCCGCCGGACAGGTTCATCGCGACCAGGTCGAGGAAGGCGCCGATGGCGTGCCGGAAGTCCCGCTGCCGGCGTTCCACCTGCTGGCGCAAGTCCAGGTCCGGCAGGAAGAAGAAGATGAGGGCGAAGACCAGCCCAGCCCAGACCGGGATCAGGATCGACAGGTGCACCCCGGCCAGGCTGATGGCGGCGAGCACCACCGGCGGGAAGATCAGGCCGAACAGGGCGAGCAGGACCTTGGTCGCGATGAAGTTCTCGAAGGACTTGCCGACCAGGTTGAGGTTGGAGCGCAGCGACCGGAACTCCCACCCCTGCTCGGCGCAGAACTGGGCCAGGGCCGCGCCGAGCCGCTTGCTGAAGGCGCTCTCGCCGGAATCGCCGGGGTACCGGGCCGGCCGTAGCGCGGCAGGCCGGCCCTGGTCGAAGGCGGCGACCCGCCGGGCCAAGCCAACCCGGCGCGGGATCAGCGCGAAGATCAGGCCGAACAGGGCCAGGCCAGTCAGGGCGCCGACGATGATCGCGGGGATCATGCGCTGCTCCTTTCGGCCTTGGGAGTCCGCCAGGCGGCGACGGTCTCGGGTTCGGCCCCAGGGGCAGCCGGGGTCACGGCGGGGGCCGTGCCGAGCAGTCGGTTCGGGCTGTCGAACCTGGCCAGCTTGCGCAGCCACCAGATGCCGAGCCCGTAGATGACGACGACCACGGCCAGCACGATCTGGCCGACTACGCTGTCGTAGGGCTGCAGGAAGGACCGGTCCAGGACGGCCAGGCCCACGGCCATCAGCACCGAGACCGCGATCACGATCTGCACGCTGCGCCGGGTGGACCGGCGGCTGGAGTTGACCTTGCGGCGCATGTCCAGCTCCTCGCGGACCGAATCGGCCAGGGCGCCGAGCAGGTCGCGCAGGCCCGGCCCGCGCAGCCGGGAGTTGATGATCAGCGCCGCGATGATCATGTCGGCGCTGGAGTCGTCGAGGTCCCCGGCGAACCGGCGCAGGGCCAGGTGCATGGGCATGCGGGTGTGCAGCCGGTCGACCAGGCGCAGCAGCGGTTCGCGGATCGAGGCGTCGGCAACCCGGACTGAGGCGGGGATGGCCTGCTCGAGGCCGACCGCGCCGGCGATAGTGTCCCGCAGGGACTCGGTCCAGGTGGCCAGGCCTTCCAGCCGGGCGATGGACCGGCGCTCGGACGCGGCGCCGCTCAGCGACTGCCAGCTGTAGGCGAGCAGCGCCATGCCGATGGCGGCCACCACCCAGCGGGTGATCAGCAGGACCAGGATCCCGACGATGAGCGCGACGCTGCCGCGGACGCTGATGACGTCCCTGACCGCCTGGCTGAGCCGGTCCGTCCGGGCGCTCCGGGCCCGGGGCGGCAGCCCGCGGATGGCCACGGCCAGCAGGAACAGGCCGCCGCCGGCCAGCGCGCCGGCCGCAACCGCGAGGATGGGCAGGGCCGAGGCTGTCATCGCCAGCCTCCCGGCGACGGGTCGTAGCCGAAAACGGCCAGTTCCTCAAGGCACGAGACCGGAGCGTGCGCAACGGCCCGGCCGTCCCTGGACGGAGCGAACACCTCACTGGACAGCACCCGGTTGTCGATGCCGGTCACTTCCCGGACACTGCTCACGAACCGGCGCAGCCGGCCACCCTGGGTGTACTCGTTCCGCTTCTCGGTGAACACCACGAAGTCGATCGCGCCCGCGATCAGCATGTGGGTCGCCTCCACCGGCAGCCGCTCGGCGGACTGGATCGCGTAGGTGGAGATCCGGTTGAACACCTCGAGCGAGGAATTGGAGTGAATGGTGGACAGCGAGCCGTCGTTGCCCTGGGTCATCGCGTTGAGCATGGTGACGATCTCGTCGCCCAGCACCTCGCCGACGATGACCCGGCTGGGGTTCATCCGCAGGCTCCGGCGCACCAGGTCGGCCATGGAGATCGCGCCCTGGCCCTCGCTGTTCGGCAGCCGCTCCTCGAACGCCACCACGTTCGGGTGCAGCTCGGGGAAGTGATCCAGGCCGAGCTCGAGCGCGCGCTCCACGGTGATCAGCCGTTCCTCGGCCGGGATCTGGTTGGCCAGCGCGCGCAGCAGCGTCGTCTTGCCCGCGTTGGTCGCCCCGGCGATCATGATGTTCTTGCGGGCCGCCACCGCCGCGGCCAGGAACGAGCCGAGGTCGGGAGTGATGGTCCCGTTGCCGACCAGGTCGGCCAGGAAGACCTTGCCCATCCGGGCACGCCGGATCGAGATGGCAGGCCGCAGCGTCACGTCCATCACTGCGGACAGCCGCGAGCCGTCCGGCAGCCGCAGGTCAAGCTGCGGGTTGGCGGTGTCGAACGGCCGGCTGGACAGGCCGGAGTAGGCGGCGAGCACCTGGATCAGCTCGACCAGTTCCTCGTCGCTTTCCGCGACCGGCTCAGCCAGGACCTCGCTGCCGTCCGCGTACCCGATGAAGACGTGGTCGCAGCCGTTGATGTCAATGTTCTCGATGTTCTGGTCTTCCAGCAGGGGCTGGAGCCGGCCGACGCCGAACAGCGCCGCGTGTATCGCCTCGGCGAGGTCCTCTTCCTCCTGCGCGTTCAGCGGCGGGCGGCCCACGAGGATCTCGCTGCGGGCGTGCTCCTCGAGTACCTGGGAGATGATGGCCCGGGCATACTGGCGCTCGTCTTCGCCGGTCATCGGGGGCATCCCGGCCGAGGCGTCCAGGCGCCGCTGTTCGGCCAGCCGGTCGCCCACGTCGCCGCGCAGGCGCTTCACCAGGGTGTGGTCCATCTCGCGTCACCCCCCGCCCGGACGGCTCGAGTCCACCGGTCCCGGCGACGGCCAGGACGGCAGGTGCCAGGCGTTGTCTTCCGGGTGGGATATTCCGGACGCCTCGGCTGTTCCTGATGCTCCGTTTCCTGATGCTCCGTTTCCTCCGGCCGTGTTGTCTGCGGCCGTGTTGTCTCCAGCCGTTTCCCTGGCTGGCCAGGACGACCGGGCTGGCTGGGACGTTGCGGTCCCAGGCGGGGCTCCGGCTGGCTGGTCCTGGGCTGCGGCGGCGGATCCTGGGGGGACGGCGGATCCTGGGGGGACGGCGGGCCCGGGTGGGACGGCGGATCCTGGGGGGACGGCGGGCCCGGGTGGGACCGCGGATCTTTGCGCGGGATCGAAGGCGGTGGCGGGTGACGTGAGCGGGCTCATCGGGGGGCGGGCGTAGCCGGATGCGGCCGGGCGGCCGGATCCGGCAGCGTACCGGGACGCGAGGTGGGGCGGGGCCGGGTCGCCGGGCTGGTCAGGCCCGCGGAAGGTGACGTCGCGAGGGGTGGCGTCCTGCGGTCCGGGGGCGCCGAAGGCTGCGTCACCGGGGGGAGCGGCACGTACCTGGTCGTCTCGCAATGGATTGCCATCGGAGGGTTCGCCACGGAGCGGGTCGGCGCGCAAGGGATCGGCGTGGGAGGGGACGGCGCGGAGCGGGTCGTCCCGATGGGTGTCGTTGCTGCCCGGGGAAATGGTGCGCCACGAAAAGCCGGACTCGGGGCCGTCGGCCGAGGCGCCGGGCTGGGGAGCGGGGCTCGCCGGCTCCGGGCCCTGCGGGCTGGCGAGCCAGCCGGCTGCCGCCGGAGAATCCGGGACGCTGGCACCCGCCACCGTCATGGCCTGAGGGCGGGGAGAGTCCTGGGTCCGGGGAGAGCCGCCGGCGGCATGGGCACCTGGGCTCCCGGGCAGCTGGGCGGCGGACCGGGAAGCCGGAGACTCCGGCCGGGCCGCCTGCCCCTGGTTGGAGTGATGACGGCCGGACCGGCCGCCGAGGACGCGGTTGAAGGCAGTCCGGGGCGCCGGGTCCCGCGGCTCGGAGGGCGTCGCGGGCGAGGTCGTGTCTGCGGCTGCGGCTGCGGCTGCGGGCACGCCTACCGCAATGGCGCCGGCCGGAGGATTCATGGCTGCCGGCCGTGCGGACGGGGCGGCGGCTGGGTATCCGGCATGGTCAGGCCCGGCGGAGCCGGACGCTGAGCCGGCGCGGGCCGCTGAGGCGGCGCGGACCGCTGAGACCGGTGG
>JBAPYC010000815.1:0-18314 GCA_049284535.1 Streptosporangiaceae bacterium | reverse complement strand
GGCCCACAGCGCCCGGGCTTCCGCGGGATCGGCGGGATCGCCCACGCAGACGAAGCCGGCGCCCTCGGTACTGCCGGTGCAGGAAATCTGCACGGCGGTGGGCAGGCGGTCCTGCATCAGGCGCATCCGCTCCGGCGTGCCGACGTTGATGACGGTCGTGATGCGGGACAGGTCAGTGGCGGGAAAAGCGGGATGGTTCAGTACTGGCATCCAGATCGTCTCGAACGCCGGGAAGGCGTACGTGACCTTCTCCGACTCCAGCTGGGCCAGGGCCGCTCCCGGCTCGAACTGGCCCGCGTGGACCATCGTGGCGTGGGCGCTCAGGCTGGCGAACAGCACGTCGAAGCCGCCGACGTGGAAGAACGGCAGCGGCGTCCAGAAGCGGTCGCTTTCGCCGAGGCCGATCCGCTCGGCCAGCGACGCGCCCTGCCGGACCACGGACTCGTGGGTGTGCACGCAGCCGCGCGGGTTCGCGGTGGTGCCGGAGGTGTAGATCACGACGAACTCGTCGTCCGGGCGCACGTCGCCTTCCAGGTCCGCCACCCGCTGATCCAGGCCGGGGCGGTCCGCTGCGGATACCAGCGCGTCCCACGACTGGAACGCGGCGCCCGGCCTCCCGCCGCCGGTTACGGCCACGGACCGCAGGCAGGCTGCCTCCGGTATCCGCACCGCCGCGCTGCGCTGGGCGTCCAGGGCCGGGAACGCGGCAGCGAGCTGGGCGGCTCCGTCCGGGCTGACCAGCATCAGCCGGGCATCGGAGTGGTTCACCAGGTAGGCGACCTCGCCCGCCCGCAGCCGGTTACTGAACGGCACGGTGACCGCGCCGATGCGCGCTGCCCCGAGGATGAGGGCCACCACGGGCAGGCCGGCCGGGAGCAGCGCACCGACGTGGTCGCCCGGACCGACGCCAAGCGCGACCAGGGCGCGGGCATAGGACCTGGCCAGCGCGGCCAGCTCGGTCACCGAGGCCCGGGTGCCCGGGAACACGGCCGCCTCCCGGTCCTGCGCGGCGGCGGTGTCCAGCAGCGCCGGTACGGATAGTCCCTGCGGTGCGATCATGTGCGGCCCTGCCTTTCCCGCGGCGGTGCGGTCGGAAGCGGTGCGGTCAGAAGCGGTGCGGTCAGAACGAGCGTGGGAGACCGAGGCTTTCCCCGATGTAGTTGCGGGCCATCTCGTTGGTGATGGGACCAATCCGGTACAGCCGCGCGTCGCGCCAGTACCGCTGCATGTCGAACTCTTCGGCGTACCCGTACCCGCCGAGGACCTGGATGCCGAAGTCGGCGGACTCGACCGCCCACTCCGAGGTCAGGCACTTGGCCGTGGTCGCGGCCACGCCGCTGGGCTTGCCGCTGCGCTCCAGCCAGGCGGCGCGGTAGGTGAGCAGCCGGGCCGTGTCGAGCTTCATCGCGATGTCCGCGATCCCGTGCTGGATCGCCTGCATCTGGCCGATGGGCTTGCCGAACGCCTGCCGCTGCAGCGCGTAGGCCACCGCGTCTTCCAGCACGCCCTGCAGGATGCCGGTACACATCGCGGCCACCATCACCCGTTCGGCGTTGAGTGAGGACGTCACCTGCCGCCAGCCCTGGCCGACCTCGCCGAGGACATCCTGGGCGGGGACGAATACGTCGTCGAAGACCACCTCGCATGAGCCGAGGGACCGCATGCCGATCTTCGGGATCGGGGTCGCCGTGAGCCCGGGGGAGGTCCGGTCGACCAGGAAGGTGGTCAGGCCCCGGGAGGGCTTGGCCTCCTCGCTGGTCCGGGCGGTGACCATGATGCGGTCCGCCACGTGCGCCGTCGTCGACCAGATTTTCGTGCCGCGCAGGACGTAGCCGCCGTCGGCTGGGGACGCTTTGGTGGTCATCGCCCGCAAGACGTCAGTCCCGCCGGCCGGCTCGGTCATCGCGAAGGCGAACCGCAGGTCCCCGGCCGCGACCGCGGGCAGGTAGTGTTCCCGCTGCGCGGCGTCGCCATGGTGCAGGATGGCCCGGGCCCCGGACCACACGGTGATGCCCCACAGCCAGGCCAGGCCGCCCAGGGTGCGGGACAGTTCCTCGCACACGATGGTCTGGTCCAGCAGGTCACCGCCCTGGCCGCCGTATTGCTCGGGCACGCCGATCCCGTTCAGGCCCGCCTTGGCGATCCGGCGGGCCAGTTCGTCCGGGAACTCCTTCGAGGCCTCGAGGGCGCGCGCGACGTCCTTCGGGCACTCCCGCTCGGTGAAGTCGCGGACCATCTGCCGCAGTTGCTGCTGCTCCTCGGTCAGCTCGAAGCTCAGCCCTGACGTCACGGGGATCCTCCGATCTCTGGCTGGCGCTGCATCGGCCGGATGACCTCTTCGCCGAAGCGGGCCAGCGCGGTCAGCGTCGCCTCGTGACCCGGCCCGCCGGGCTGGCGCATCCGCAAGGCCAGGTACTCCACGCCGGTCCTGATCTGCCAGTCGGCGATCTCCGCCCGCAGGTCCGCGCCGTCGCCGTAGAGCAGCCGGCCCGGGGCCACCAGGCCGGGCGTGAAATCCTCCCGGGACCGGACCTGCCCGACCCAGGGCTCGAACTCGGCCAGGTAGACGCCGACGTTGAAGTACAGCCGGTGGACCGCCAGGGCGTGCGGCAACCACACTTTCTCGCACTCCGCGCGCGAGTCACCGATCCACGCGTCGCGGAACATCCCGATCCGGACCTGCCGTCCGGCCGCCTCGGCGGCGGAGCGCACCTGCCCGGCCAGCCGGGCGACCACGTCGACGTGCCGCTGCGGATCACTCAGCCACAGGTCGGCACGCTGGCCAGCCAGCGCCAGGCCCCGCGGGCCGTGCGCCCCCATCACCACTTCGGGCCGCGTCCCCGCATACGGCGCGGGGGTGACCTGGCCGCGCCAGCGGCCGTACTGGCCGGTGACGTCGAACGGCTCGCCGCTCCAGGCCGCGTCCACCACGTCCAGCAGATCCCGCAAGCGGCCGAACCGGGTGTCGCGATCGACGTCGTAGAGATCGAAATCCGGGGGCAGGTGCCCCACGCCCACGCCCAGCAGGGCTCGCCCGCGGGTCAGCCAGGTCAGCATGGCCACGTCTTCGGCCAGCCGCACCGGATGGTGCAGCGGTCCGGGCACCACCGCCTGCCCGACCCGGATCCGGCGCGTTCCCTCGGCCAGCGCCGCCCCGGTCAGCAGCGGCGATACGATCCCGCCCGCCCGGGTCTGGTGAAACTCGGGCAGGAAGAAGGCGTCGAAACCGGCGTCGTCCGCCGCGCGGACCTCGGCCCGCAGCTGGTCGAGCAGGACGTCCAGCGGCTTCTGGGTGTCCTGGATCGGGAGCACCACGCCGAAACGCATGCCGGCCTCTTCCGTGCAGCACGATCTATCAAACGGTCGTCCGAATAGTAACAGGCTCAGCGCTGGGCCTGGAAGGGCTCGATCAGCTGCCCGGCCATCAGCAGCAGAGCAGACCGGACAGTGCCGTTCTGCCCAGTGCTCTTCTGCCCTGTGCCGTCCTGCTCGACCGGGACCGGGCGGCCGGCCAGGCCGGTGCGGATCACGCCGCTGCCGCGGGCTGGGAACCGGGCGTAGCCGGCCAGCACATCCCAGATGGTCAGGACCACGCCGAGGTTGACGGCCTGGTTATCCGTGGCGTGGTGCAGCCGGTGATAAGCCGGGCTCACCAGGAGCCGGCCGAGCGGCCCGAAGGTCCAGCGCAGGTTGGCGTGCTGCAGGGTGCCGATGCAGACGTAGACGGTGATCAGCACCGGGGCGATCGGCCGGGCCGGCATCAGCGCCACGACCGGGATGGTGGCCAGGATGAACCCGGTGGTGTGCATGAGCGGGTGCGCCCGGAACGAGGTCAGCACGCTCAGCTCCTCCTGGCTGTGATGCAGGGCGTGAAAGCGCCACAGCGGATCGAGCCGGTGATCGGCATAGTGGGCCAGCCAGTTGGCCCCGTCCATCGCCACGATCGTGACGGGCACCAGCAACCAGCCGGGCCAGTCCTGCGTGGGCAGCTGGATCCAGTGCGCGTGCCCGCCGATCAGCGTGGCCGCGCCGACGCTGAGCAACGTCATCAGCGGGATCACCGCGAGGGCGTGCAGGGCCAGGTACAGCGCGTCCTGGACGTGGCCGCGCGCCAGCACCGGGCGGCGTTCGGCCGGCCACATCCGCTCGCACATCCCGGTCGCGACCACCAAGACGATCAGCAGGGGAGCGGCCAGCTCACCCCGCCCAGCCGATAGCACGGTCTCCAGCTGCCCCTGCCCGAGCAGGGTCACGATCGCCACCCACAGGACCAGGCCGGTTATCGTGGCCAGGACGAACGAGGACAGGCACACCCGCGGCCAGCGGCTCCCAGCAGCACGCGGCGCCAGCTCGACCGGTTGCACCTGCGTATCGGCCACTCCGAACTCCTCGGGTTGGCAGCAGCTGAGGGACAAGACGTCGCTCACAGGGAGAAACGGCCGCGCGACCGCAACGGTTCGGCGCGGCGGACGCCCGGTGCTAGACGCCCGAAACTAGACGCCCGGTTCTAGAGCACTCGGTACCAGGACACTGAGGCAGGTGACACACCCCTCGAGCTTCTCGAACTCGCTGATGTCCACCACTACCGGCGTGAAGCCTAGATCGATGAGCAGTTCCGCGGTCCGGGGCGCGGACGCGGCGATCAGCACGCGGTCCCCGCCCAGCGGCACCACGTGGCATCCGCTTTCTTCGGCGACCGGGCGGACGGCGGGGAACAGGCCGGCCGGCACCAGGTCGGGCAGGAGCAGGAACGTGCCGTCGGGCAGCGCCGTCACCGCGGACTTCAGGTGCAGCACCTCGCCGAGCGGGACGGCGATGACCGTGCGGCCCAGCGGCGCCAGCAGGGCGCGCAGCTGGCGGATGCCCTCTCCGTTGGTCCGGCCACCGCGTCCCACGTAGACGGTACGGCCGGACTGCAGCACGTCGCCACCGTCGAGGGTCCCGGGTTCGGTGATGCGGGCCGTGCGCAACCCCAGCGCCCGGACGGCCTGCTCGGCCCCGGCCACCTCGGCCCGCCGGGCAGTCGCGCCCGGGTGGGTCAGCACGGCCAGATCCTCGCAGACGACCACGGCGTCCTCGATGAAGACCGAGTCCGGGCAGTCATCGGCGGCGGGCACCTGGCGGACCGTCCAGCCGCCCGCGGCCAGCGCCTCGGCGTAGGCCGTGTGCTGCGCCCGGGCCAGGTCCACGTCCACCGCGGTCCGGCTGATGTGGGTGACGATGCCCTCGGCCAGCCTGCTGCTGGGCGGCCGGACCAGGCCCGTGCTGTTCATCGGGTTGCTCCTTCACGCATATCGGGACCGCTCACTAAGATCAGCTACCTGCCGAGTATCCGCCAGCGGGAAGGACCGATCATGCCCCACGCCGTACGTGGTGTCGTCAGCCGCGCCAAGGGCCAGCCCGTCACCATCGAGACCATCGGTGTCCCGGACCCGGGCCCGGGGGAGGCGCTGGTCCAGGTGCAGGCGTGCGGGGTGTGCCACACCGACCTGCACTACCGTGAGGGTGGCATCAGCGACGACTTCCCGTTCCTGCTCGGCCACGAGGCCGCCGGGATCGTCGAGGCGGTCGGGCCGGACGTCACCGAGGTCGCCCCGGGCGACTACGTGATCCTGAACTGGCGGGCGGTGTGCGGGCAGTGCCGGGCCTGCCTGCGCGGCGAGCCGTGGTACTGCTTCAACACGCACAACGCCACCCAGAAGATGACCCTGGAGGACGGTACCGAGCTGTCGCCGGCGCTGGGGATCGGCGCGTTCGCGGACAAGACGCTGGTGGCCGCCGGGCAGTGCACCAAGGTCGACGCGGCCGCGCCACCCGAGGTGGCCGGGCTGCTAGGCTGCGGCGTCATGGCTGGCATCGGCGCCGCCATCAACACCGGCGCCGTTACCCGCGGTGACACCGTGGCCGTGATCGGCTGCGGCGGTGTCGGCGACGCCGCGATCGCCGGGTCCCGGCTGGCGGGGGCGCGCACGATCATCGCCGTGGACGTCAACGACCGCAAGCTGGCCCAGGCCCGCGAGCTGGGCGCCACCCACACCGTCAACTCGCGCAACACCGACCCGGTCGAGGCGATCCGGGAGCTCACCGGCGGATTCGGCGCCGACGTGGTCATCGAGGCGGTCGGGCGGCCCGAGACGTACAAGCAGGCCTTCTACGCCCGCGACCTGGCCGGGACCGTGGTGCTGGTCGGCGTGCCCACCCCGGAGATGACCCTGGAGCTGCCGCTGCTCGACGTCTTTGGCCGCGGCGGCGCGCTGAAGTCCTCCTGGTACGGCGACTGCCTGCCCACCCGCGACTTCCCCATGCTGATCGACCTGTATCTGCAGGGACGGCTGCCGCTGGAGAAGTTCGTGTCCGAGAAGATCGGCCTGACCGACGTGGAGGCCGCGTTCGACGAGATGGGCCGCGGCGGGGTCCTGCGCTCTGTAGTGATGTTGTGAGGGGTCGTGATGCTGTGACAGCCAGGCTGGACCACCTGGTTACCTCGGGGACCTTTTCCCTGGATGGCGGCACCTGGGAGGTGGACAACAACGTCTGGATCATCGGCGACGAGGCCGAATGCGCGGTGATCGACGCGCCGCACGACGCCGCCGCGATACAGGCCGCCGTCGGGTCGCGGCGGCTGGCCGCCATCTTGTGCACCCACGCCCACGACGACCACATTGACGCCGCCGCCGCCCTGGCCAGCGCCATCGGCGCGCCGGTGTGGCTGCATCCCGCCGACCGCGAGCTGTGGGACCAGACCTACCCGGACCGGGCCCCGGACAAAGACCTGGCCGACGGCCAGCAGATCTCTGTCGGTGGGGTCCAGCTCACCGTCCTGCATACCCCCGGCCACTCGCGCGGCGCGGTGTCCTTCCACCTGCCCGGCCAGGGCATGCTGTTCAGCGGCGACACGCTGTTCGCCGGCGGCCCGGGCGCGACCGGGCGGTCGTTCTCCGACTTCGGCACCATCATCGACTCGATCCGCGACCGGCTGCTGGTGCTCGACCCGGACACCGTGGTGCACACCGGCCACGGCGACGACACCACCATCGGCGCGGAAGCACCCCACCTGCAGGAGTGGATCGCCCGCGGGCACTGATCAGCGGACCGAACGGGCGGCGGCCACCTTCTCCTTGATCGCCTCGAGCTCGGCCTGAGGGAAGTAGCGCCCGCCCCGTACCACCCCGCTGATCAGGTGCAGGTGGTCGGTGGACTCGAGCGGGTTGGCGTTCAGCAGGACCAGGTCGGCGTACTTGCCGGCGGCCACGGTGCCCATCACGTCGGTGCGGTCCAGGACCTCCGCGGCGTTCCAGGTGGTCATCTGCAGCACCCGCAGAGGCGGCAAGCCGGCCCGGGCCAGCTCGTCGAACTCCTGGTGCAGCGCCTGCCCCGGTATCTCCCAGCTGGCCCCGCCGGAATCGCTCCCGGCCAGCATCTTGACCCCAGCCTCGTCCAGCAGCCTGGCCAGGATGAGCAGGACGGCGTAGACGGCCCGGAACGTCTGCCGCGACTCGGCCGGGAACCGGCGGAATTTTGCCGTGGCCTTGGTCCAGTCCCGGAGCATCGACGGTGCCACGTAGCGCAGGGCAGGGTCATTGCGATAGACCGGGTCGTCGCACAGGTGAGTGGTCCGCGACCTGATCAGCGTCGGGACTTGCCACGTGCCGTCGCGCACGAAGCGCGCGGCCAGCGCGGCCGCCTCGCTGTGGCCGAACGTGGCCGCGGCATGCTCGAGGATGGCGATGTCCTCCGGCCGTGAGATGTTGGCCGGGTTGATGATGATCTTGCGGAGCAGCCGGTCGAAAATGGCTTCCAAGAACGGCAGCCGGGCCGGGGGCAGTCTCGGCCCCGGCCGCGCCGCCGCCTCTACCTCCTGGCGCACCGCGTCCTGGTCGGCGGAGCAGCAGGCCAGCAGGCTGACACCCGGTCCCAGGTGCTCCACCGAGCGGACCCCTTCGCCGCAGGCTCGGGCCACGTCGATCCCGTTCGGCAGGTGGCCGAGGATGGCGATGCCGAGCCGCTGGCATTCCAGTTGCGCCTGGTAGAAGACCTCGGGGGTGACCAGCGCCGCCTTGATGAAGTCGGCACCCTGCTCGTGCTGCTCGCGGACCGCGGCCACGGCCGCATCCGGGGTGCCTGCGTTGAGCGGGCTCAGCACGGCTCCGGGCATGGCCAGCAGCCGGGGCCCGTACGCGGGTGTGAGTGTGCCCGCGGCCCGTTCCTTCAGCATCCGGGCGGACCCGGACATCTGCCGGAAGCCGGTGACGCCGTGGGCCAGCATGAGGTCGAATCCGCCCGACGGATCCCCGCCGGCCAGCGGATGAGAGTGCATGTGGGCGTGCATGTCGGCGAAGCCGGGCACCAGGAACTGGCCGGTGGCGTCGACGGCCTGCGCCCCGGGCGGAGGCTCCGCGCCGGCGGATTGAGGCGCCGGCCCGACGCTGGCGATCCGGTCGCCGGCGATGTGCACGTCCTGGCTGGCCTGCAGGGAACCGTCACGGGGATCTACCACGGTTACGCCGCGAATCACCAGTTGCGCAGCTGACGTCGTAACTCGCCTCCCTCGCCGGCCGGGACTCGACGCCCCGGGCTTCGCAGGCTATCGTAACGCATGCGTTAGTTTTCTGTCTCAGTCGTCAGATGAGAGGTGGGCGCATGCCGTCGTATGCGTCGTTCGACCACAACGACCCGGGCCTGACCGCGGCCGCCGTCCGGGACCTGCACAATGAGATGCGCGAGCGCTGCCCGGTCGCGCACAGCGACCAGCACGGCGGCTTCGACATCCTGACCCGCTACCGCGATGTCCGTCAGGCGCTCGCCACGGCGGCCAGCTTCTCCTCGGCCGACGGGGTGTTCATCCCGCCCAGCGGCACCGCCAAGGTCCCGGCGCTGGAGTTCGACGACCCGGAGCACGCCGCCTGGCGGGCGGTCATGGGGCCGCCGCTGACCATCCGGGCCGTGCGGGCCCTGGAAGACACGATCCGGCAGGTGACGGACAGCCTCATCGACGGGTTCGCGTCCCGGGGTGACGCGGACCTCGTCAGTGAGCTGGCCGAGCCGCTGCCGTCGATCATCGTCGGCCGCATGGTCGGCCTGGACGCCGAGCGCAGCCTGGCTGCCCGCGAGGTCGCGGCCCGGCTGTTCGCCTCGATCGGCCGCCCGGACTTCGCCGTGCGATACGCCGACTTCGCTGCCTTTGTCGAGGCCCAGCTCGCGGAGCGGCGCGAGCGTCCAAACGGCGACTTCCTGACCCAGGTGGCGTCCGGGGCGGTCGACGGCGTGCCCGTTGACGCGGACGGAGCGACCGGGCTGATGGTGGCCTACCTGCTGGGCGGTCACCACTCCACCGGCTCGGGCATCGCCGGGCTGCTGCACCATATCCTCACCGAACCGGGCCTGAAAGCGCGCCTGGCGGCCGACCCCGGGCTCATGCCGGGAGCCGTCGAGGAGAGCCTGCGGCTCAACACCCCGCTGCAGTACTTCGCCCGCACCGCGCGGGCTGACACCGAGGTGGCGGGGGAGTGCATCGCGGCCGGGCGCCGGGTGATGCTCGACCTGGCCGGAGCGAACCGCGATCCCCGGGTGTTCGGCCGTCCGGATGACTTTGACCTGGACCGCCCCCGGAACCCGCACGTGGCCTTCGGCGGCGGGGCGCACATATGCCAGGGTCAGCACCTGGCCCGGGCGGAGATGCGCATCGCCGCCGGGCGGGTACTGGAGCGGCTGCCCGGCATCCGGCTGGCCGGCCCGGCCGAGGAGGTCTTCGTCGGCGGCAAGCTCATCACGTTCGCGACGCTGCCGGTGGTCTTCACGCCTCAGTCGGGGGAGAGCGCCCGCTCCACGTAGGCCAGCTCGTCCCGGATGCGGCGCACGGCGCCCAGCGGGCCACCGGGGTTCCCTTCTGGGGCCCGGAGCATAGCCTCGGCATTGGCGGCCAGCTCGGTCACCACCGGCCGGGGATCCGGCGGGTTGGACGAGCTCACCCACCACGCGGTCCAGTTGCACATCCCGATGATGGACAGCGCCGCGAGCCGTTCGTCACACCGGCGGAACTGGCCCGCCCCGATGCCCTCGGCGATCACGGCCTGGATATGCGCGAGGACATCTCGCTTGGCCTGGCGGTGCGCGGCCGCGAACTCCCCGGGCAGGGAGGCCTCCTCCCGGTCGAGCACCCGGAAGCGGTCCGGCGAGGCGAGCCGCTGCTCGACCACGAGCTCCACCATGGCCCGGATCCGGGCCCCGGGGTCGGCCGCCTGGCCGCGGATGTCCAGCAGGGCCACCGCGGTCCGCTGGCTCACGTCCGCGACCAGGGCGCCGAGCAGGTCGTCCTTGCTGCCGATGTAGTTGTACAGGGCCGGCCGGGTGATGCCGACCGACTCGGCGATGTCCTGCAGCGTGGTGCCCTCGTAGCCGCGTTCGGCGAACAGCCGGGTGGCCTGTTCCAGGATCTCGTTGAGCACCAGCTCGCGCCGGGCCGAGGAGTTGCTGCTGCTACCGCTGGTCGCGGTGGTCTTGGCCGCCACGGACGTTATCCTACGGTGATTCCTTCCAGCCCCATCCGCTGCCGGATGTCCTGGCGCAGGACGGCCTTGGTCACCTTGCCGACCTGGGTCCGGGGTAGCTCGCCGATGAGCTCCATCCGCTCGGGCCACTTGTACTTGGCCACCCCGAGATCCTCCAGGTGCCGGGTCAGGTCGGCGAGCACCGGCGGGTGCTCCGGATCGGCGGCCACCACGTAGGCGCAGGCCCGCTCGCCCAGCCGCTCGTCCGGCATGGCCACCACCGCGACCTCCCGGACGCCGGGATGGCGGCTCAGCAGGCCTTCGACCTCCTCGGCGTTGATCTTCTCACCGCCCCGGTCGATGAGGTCCTTGACCCGGCCGGCCAGCGTCAGCCACCGCTCGCCGTCGATCATGGCCAGCCGGACCAGGTCGCCGGAGCGGTAGAAGCCGTCAGCGGTGAAGGCCTCGGCATCGCGCTCCGGCGCGGCCAGGTACCCGCGGATCGTGTACGGCCCGCGGGCGGCGAGCTCCCCGGCCTCGCCCGGCGGAACCTCCTCATCCCGGCTTGGAACCAGCACCTTGATCTCGTCGTGCGGCGAGATGGGGCGCCCGAGAGTCTGCGCCCGGACCGCCGGGGAGGCGTCTCGCGGGGTGAACGAGAACAGGCCCTCGCTCATCCCGAAGGCCTGGGTCGCGTGCACGCCACGCGCGGTAAGACCGTCGAAAACGCTCTGCGGCACCCGGGCCGCCGACAGCATCCAGCTGTCCAGCCGGGCCACCGCCGCGTCGAAGCACGGGTGAGCCAGGTACTCCGCGACCAGCCCGGGCGGGGTCAGGGTCCAGGTGGCGCCGTGCTCGGCCATCAGCGGCAGGATCACGCCGGCGGGCGGCAGGCCGAGCAGGATCGCGCCGCCCACCGCGTGGGCCGCGTGCAGCGCGTTGCTCAGCCCGGCGTTGTGCACGAACGGCAGCGCCATGGCCAGCAGCGAGTCCGGCCCGTGGCCCCACCACTGGCTGGTGGCCCGGGCGTTGTACCAGTACTCCGCGTGCAGCCGCGGGATGACCTTCGGGGTCCCGGTCGTCCCGCCGGACAGCTGCAGCACGGCGACGTCGTCGTCACGCAGGCCAGCAGCCACCTCGAGCAGGCTCGCGCGTTCGGGACCGGCGACGACCCGGTCAGCCAGGTCCTCAACTCGCGGATGGGAACCGCTCGCGGTCCCGGCCGTGATGACGAGCCGGAGGTCCGGCAGCTCGGCGGTCAGCTGCTCGGCCAGCCCGACCAGGTCGTATCCACCGAAGCCGGCCTGGACGACGTGGGCGACGGCCCCGGTCTGGCGGCCAATCTCGGCGACCTCGTGCCGGCGGTGGATGGCCAGGGTGCAGACCGGGATGAGGCCGGCCTTGAGCAGCCCGTACCACAGCAGGATGCCGGTCTGGGAGTTCGTCACCTGCAGCAGGACACGCTCGCCCGGCCGCAGGCCCAGGCCCAGCAGGCCCGTCGCCACGGCGTCGGTGCGGGCGTCCAGTTCGGCATAGCTGAGGGTGCCCGCGCTGGTCACTACCGCCCGCCGGGAAGCGTGCGCAGCCGCGATCTCGCGCAGCCGCTGCGGGATCGAACCAGGCTGCCAGATCCCTGCCGCCCGGTAGGCCGCGGCTAGCTGCGGCGGGTAGCGGACCACACCCTGCAGCGGGCGGACCGGGCTGAGATGTCTCGTCATGCGCTGACTCCTTCGCGGGTGATCTCGACCAGGTGGGCCCGCCGCGCGATGAGGGCGTCAGCGAGATCGTCGGCCTGCCCGTCGTGGCCGACGGCCACCACGACCAGGTGAGTTTCGTTGACGATCCGCTCGCCTACCGCGGCCCGGTCCACCAGTGCCTCGCGAGAACCGTCGCCGGCTAGCCGCACCACGCGGACCCCCTGGCCGGCCAGCCGCTGGCAGCGCGCCACCAGCTCGTCGGCGGCGGCGCCCCACGGGTCGCTCACGTCACCGTCCACCGTGGCCACCCCGGCGCGGCCCGCCCGGCCATCTGCCGCAGAGCTCCACATCCGGGACGCGGCGGACAGGCCCCGGCCGGCGAACGGCCTGGACAGCACCCACCCGGTCACGTCGTCCAGGTCGGCGGGCGCCGGAGCGGTCCCGGCGTAGGCCGTGAGCCCCTCGGCGAGCAACTGCGGCTCGCGGTCGCGCAGCCGGGCCGCCTGGACCACCCCGGCCCGGCTCAGGTAGGCGAGCATGAGCCGGGCCGGCGGCAGTTCGACCCGGGTGGCCAGCGACTCCCACCACCACTGGCTGCGCAGCGCGGTGACCTGAAGCGCCTCGACCCGGGGCCGGCGCAGCGCCTCATAGCCTGCCAGTGCGCCGGCCAGCGAGCCGTCCGCGCCCGCCGTCTGCGTGATGCGCTCGGCCAGGACGATGGCGTCCTCCAGCGCCATCTTGGTGCCGGAGCCGACGGAGTAGTGGGCCGTGTGGGCGGCATCGCCCACGAGCACGACGTTGCCGTGGTGCCAGCGCCGGGTCGTGACCACCGGGAAGTGCATCCAGCGCGACCGGTTGCCCAGCAGGCGGGCGCCGCCGAGCACCGGGCCGAAGGCCTGCTGCAGGTAGGCGATGCTCGTCTCGTCCGATTCGGCCGCCGGGGTCTGCTCGGTCATAACGTCCATGCCGGCCCGGCGCCAGGTGGCTAGGTCAGCCTCGACGCCGATCGTGCTGCGGTCCTCCGCATAGGGATAGGCATGGATGTTAAACATGCCGTGCTCGGTGAAGACCGGCGCGAACAGGTTCGAGTCCAGCCGGGTGTCGCAGCCGAGCCACATGAACATCCCCCGGCCAGGCTCGACGCACGGGCCGAAGTGCCCGGCCCAGGCCGTCCGGATCGCACTGCGGGCGCCGTCCGCCGCGACCACCAGGTCGGCCCCGGCCACGTCGGCCAGGCCGCGCTCACAGCCCAGGTCTACCTCAACCCCGGCGTCCCGCGCCGCCGCCAGCAGCACGGCGAGCAGCTGGGAGCGGGCGATGGCGATGCCTCCTGTCGGCGCCGTGGCCCGGACCGAACGGCCGCCGACCCGCATCTCCTGGCCGGGCATGATCACGCTGGCCGCCACGATCGCGTCGAACACCGGGCGGTCGCAGTCCCGCACCACGCGCAGCGTGCGCTGGGTGAAGGCGACCCCGAAGCCGAACGTGCCGTCGGGCACGGTGCGCTCGCTCACCCGCACGGCAGCAGCCGGGCAGCGCTGCTTGAGCAGGCGGGCGGCGAACAGCCCGGCCGGGCCGCCGCCGATGACCTCGATCCGGCGCATCCTCACCCTGGCTATGATACTCATAAGTCATTATTCTTACGCTAGCGTCACAAGGAACCCCTGGAAGAGAAGGAGCCGCGACGATGACGACGACCGCCGAAGCCCGGATGCAAGGGCTGAACCACATGGCCTTCCCGACCTTCGACCCGGTGGCGACCCTGCGCTTCTACCGGGACGCGCTCGGCCTGCCGCTGCTGCAGACCATGCAGGTCAAGGCGTGGGGACCGGAGTACCAGAAGGACTTCGTGCACTTCTTCTTCGACATCGGCAACCAGGACTGCCTGGCTTTCTTCTACTACTTCGGCCAGGAGCCCTACCGCGACGAGAACCTGCCCGCCCTGCTCGACCTGGGTAAGCACGTGGCGCTGCACGTCGAGACGGCGGAGATGCTCGATGAGTACCAGCGGCGCCTGGAAACGGCCGGCTACGCGATCGACATGCGTGTCATGCACGAGACGGTGGAGTCGATCTACGTCCGGGACCCCAACGACATCCTGGTCGAGATCGCCCGGCCGCTGCGCGACCTCGGCCCCGCCGACGCCATGGACGCGCAGGTCACGGCCCGCGCCCTGGAAGAGGTGGCGGGGGCGGCGGAGCCTTCCCTGGCCAAGCTGTGGCAGCTCAAGGCCGACATCCTCCGCGCCCGGAACGATCTCGAGACGGCAACTGGCGCCCGGGTCACCGTGTACTTCCTGGACGCCGCGGAGTTCGCCGACGTGGCCGCCCTGGCCAGCCAGGCCCCCGGCGCGCGGACCGACCGTATCCCCGGCTACATCGCCGTCACAGCGGACGGGCCGCTGGTCATCGACCGCCGGGCCACCGGCGTGCGGCACGCGGTCTGGTACTCCTGCATCGCCGCGGTGGAACATGGAACAGTGGTGCAGTTCGACAAGGACGTGTTGCGCGTCGAGCCGGGAGCCTGACATGCCCGCCGGACAGGCCACCGGCCGGCTGGGGACCGGACGCGAGGTGGCCGCGCCCGCCTTCCCGGCCGGGGTGAGGTCAACGGCGCATCAGCTGACAACCGCCGACGGCGCGGTGGTGGCCGGCCTGCTGCACCGGCTGGACGGTGCCGGCGGCGTGATGGCGATCATGCATCCCCGCCAGCAGCTCGCCCATCACCCGATGGTGGCGCACTTCCTGCGCCTGGGGCTGTCGGTGTGGACCCAGGACACCCGGTCCCCGAACAACGACATCAGCCTGGTCCACGAGCAGGCGCTGCTCGACGCGGCCGCTGGACTGGTTTTCCTCCGCGACGAAGGCTTCGGTCCGGTGCTCGTGTTCGGCCACTCCGGCGGCGGTGCGCTGTACGCGTTCTATATCGAGCAGGCCAGCCTGCCGCCCGGGCGCAGGCTCACCTCGACTCCCGCCGGGCGCCCGGTCCCGCTGGCCGAGGCGGAGCTGCCCGCGCCGGACGGGGCCGTCTTCCTCGCCCCGCATCCCGGCCAGGGAGCCGTCCTGCTGAGCTGCATCGATCCGTCAGTCACCGACGAGGCGGACCCGATGTCCATCGACCCGCGGCTGGACATGTTCGATCCCGCCAACGGCTTCGCGGCGGCTGGCACGCCCAGCTCGTACGCCCCGGACTTCATCGCCGGGTACCGGGCGGCGCAGCGCCGGCGCGTGCAGCGCATCGACGCGCTGGCCAGCGAACTGGCGGCCGGGGCCCGGGCAGCCCGGGAGCAGTCCGCCGCCACCGGCGACGCACGCGAGCGCCGCCGCGCCCTCGCCCCTCGCATCATCATCACCTACCGCACCGACGCCGACCCGCGCTATACCGACCCGGGCCTGGAACCCAACGACCGGGCCTACGGCTCCCTGTTCGGCCATCGTCCCGACCTCACCAACTACGGGCTGGTCGGCTTCGGCCGCCTGACCACCCCTGATTCCTGGCTGTCCACCTGGTCTGCGTTCTCCTCCAACGCCGTGTTCACGCGATGCGCGGCCGGTATCCGGGTGCCTGTCATCTATGTCGAGTTCAGCGGCGACCAGGCCGCCTATCCCGCCGACGCTGACCGCATGTTCGCCGCGCTGGCCACCCCCGACAAGCACCGCGCCCGGGTGCGGGGGCAGCACTTCGGCCAGCCCCTGTCGCCCGGCGAGCCGACCGGTTACCAGGCTGCGGCCGGCCAGATCGGTCCCTGGCTCAGCGGGCGCTTCGGTTCCGAGCCCCGGCCGTGAGCGCCGGGGCCGTACCCCCGCCGGACGAGGTCCGCTACGCCGAGGACCTGGTGCCGGGGGAGACGGCGCGGCTGGGAACCTACCGGCTCAGCCGGGCCGAGCTGATCGCCTTCGCCCGGCAGTGGGACCCCGCAGTCCTCCACGTGGACGAGGCAGCCGGACACCGTCCTCACCGGCGGCGTGCGCATCGCCCGCGTCGACTTCTCACCTGGCCGGGACCGCGCCCTGGTGGCCAGGGCCGGCTGGCTCGAAGATGACCGCGGCCGCGTGCTGGAGGTCGAGTCCGAGGCCTATGTCCGCTGCCGGCCATCCGCTGGAGCGTGAAACCCGGCCCGTTCAGCGCACGGTCTTGATCTTCCAGACGAAGACCGAGGCGGCCAGGGCCACCACGCCGGTCGCCGCGAACAGGGCCGGGTAGCCGGCCAGCGAGACCAGGGGAGCGGCGATCAACGCGCCGATGGCGCCGGGGCAGACGATGGCGATGTTGATGATGCCGAGGTCCTTGGCCCGGTCGTGCGCCGTGGGCAGCACCTGGGTGATCAGCGCCTGGTCAACCGCGATGTAGGCGCCGTAGCCCAGCCCGTAGAGCACCGCCGCGACCAGCGAGGCCGGCCAGGTCTCCACGAACGCCAGCAGTACCGCGGCCGCCGCCATCAGCAGGCCGCCCACCGTGACCATGATCTTGCGGCGGTCCCGGCGGTCGGAGATGATCCCGCCGACGATCGCGGCGAACACCACGCAGCCGGTATAGATCAGGATCAGGATCAGCAGGCCGTCCGCGGCGGTCTGGCCGGGGAACAGCCGCGCGTAATGCACCGCGTCGCGCAGGAAGTACAGCAGGTACAGCGTCCCCATGGCGATGGCCAGGCTGGAAAGGAAGCGGGTCAGCCAGGCCCAGCCGAAATCGGGGTACTGCCGCGGGCTGAGCCAGTAACTCGACGCCAGCCGGCGCCAGGTGAACGGCTCCCGGTCCTCAGGCGCCAGCGGGTGGTCCGGGCTGAACAGCACGAACGGCAGCGCCAGCACCACCATCAGCACCGCCAGCGTGATGTAACCGCTGACCAGATGCTGGCCCAGCACGTCCACGACCAGGACGGTGCCCAGCACCAGGCCCAGCGCGATCGGCATGCCCACCCAGCCGGCCACCGTGGCACGCTGGCGTACCGGCACATGGTCGGGGATGGCCGCGCTCAAGGTGGCGTACTCGCCGTTCTGGAAGATGCAGAACAGGAACCAGGCCACCGCGACCCCGAGCACGGTGCCCTGCTCGGCCAGCAAGACCAGGCAGGCCGCGGCCAGCAGGACCATGGCCAGCGTCCACCGGTGCCGGCGCCCGCTGAACCGGCCCAGCCGCTTGCCGTGCGCGGTGCGGTCAGACAGCATGCCGACCACCGGGGTGGCCAGCGCCGAGGAGATGGCCCCGACGCCGGTCACCACCCCCAGCGCGACGATCTTGTGCCGGGGGGCGATGTCCTGCAGCTGAAGGGCCAGTACCACCTGCAACGGGGTCTGCGTCGCCATCCACATGCCCAGGCTGGCCAGGGTCAGGCCGACGATCCAGCGGAGCCGGACGTGCCTGTCCGGCTCCGCCAGCGCGAGTGACGCCACGGCCTGCTGGCCGAACGCCTGATCCCTCATGAAACCTCCAGTGCCGCAGGCTCGCTTATTACCCTGGGTGGATCATGACGCATCGCGGGGAAATAATCGATCTATGTCGATCGCCATCTCAGAAGAGCACCGCGCCCTGGCCCAGTCCGTCGCCGACTTCCTGACCGATCACGATTCCCGTGCGGCAGCCCGCAGCCTCCTCACGGCCGAGACGGACGGGCTCCCTGACTTCTGGGGCGAGCTGGCCGGACTCGGCCTGCTCGGGCTGCACGTACCCGAGGAACTCGGCGGCGCCGGCTTCGGGCTGGCCGAGACGCTGGTCGTCGCCGAGCAGATGGGCCGCCAGCTGGCGCCCGGGCCATTCGTCCCGACCGTCATCGCCAGCGCCGTCCTGGCCGCAGCCGGGTCCGATGACCTGCGGAAGCGGCTGCTGCCCGGCCTGTCCGACGGCAGCCTGGTCGGTGCGGCCGCGCTGGCCGGCCAGGTGGCTTACGCCGACGGCGCCGCCACTGGCCCGGCCGGGGTGGTGATCAGCGGTCACCTGGCCGACGTGCTGCTCGTCCCGGCGGGCGCCGACGTGCTGGTGATCGAGAAGTCCGCCGGCGGCATCGTGGCCGATGTGCCCGCCAACCTGGACCAGAGCCGGCGTGCCGCCCGGATCCAGCTCGACGCGGCCCCGGCCGCGGTGCTGCCGGGCGCGCGCCAGCTGCTGGCCGACGTGGCCCGGGCCGTGTTCG
>JBAPYC010000814.1:0-9451 GCA_049284535.1 Streptosporangiaceae bacterium | reverse complement strand
GCGCTGCCCCGCGGCACGCTGCGCCCCCGCTGCGGCTGCGCTGTTTCCGTGGCTGTCGTACGCTACGGGTCGTGAGCGATCCTGACGAATCCCTCCGGGTCTCGGACGCCGAGCGAGACGCCACGCTGAACGTGCTGTCCGAGCATGCGGCCGCGGGTCGGCTCACGCTGGACGAGCTCGAGGAGCGCTCCGGCCGTGCCCTGGGCGCCCGGACCCGCGGCGAGCTTGCCACGCTGACCAGCGACCTGCCGCAGGAGGCGGGTCAGGCCCAGCCCATGGCCGTCCCGGTGGCCCGCAAGCCGGTCCGCTGGCTGGTCGCCATCATGGGTGGCTCGCACCGGCGCGGCCGGTTCCGGGCCGTCGGCACCATCAACGCCCTGGCCATCATGGGCGGCGACGAGATTGACCTGCGCGAGGCCGAAATCGAGGGCGGCGAGCTCACCCTGAACCTGTACGCGCTCATGGGCGGGGCCACCATCTACGTCCCCGACAGCGTCGAGGTCGAGGTGGGCGGCTTCTCGGTGATGGGCGGGAACACCGAGATCGGCAGCCAGCACAGCACCCGCCCGGGTGCGCCGCTGATCCGGATCCAGACCTACAACGTGATGGGCGGGGCAACCATCTACCGGCTCCCGCCGCAGGCCCGCGGGCTCGGCCTGAAGGAGGCCCGCCGGCTGTCCAAGGCCGCCGAGCGCGGCGAGCTGCCCGCGCCCCAGTTAGCCCGCGCCCAGTTAGCCAGCCTGGCCCGCGCCCGCCAGCACGTCCCGCATGTAGCCGCGTTCGGTGTCGTAGATGTGCGCCGACTTCACCGTCATCAGCAGCCGTCCGGCCGGACGGCCGAGCTCGGCCGCCACGTGCCGCTGCAGCACGGCCAGCTCGACCAGGTTCGCGTAGCCCTTGGCGCCGAAGTCGATGCTGTGGGCGTAGACGACCAGCTCGACCGCGCCGCCCGGCAGCCAGAAGTCCAGCAGGCTGACGCACGGGATGTAGCTGCTGTCGGTAAGCGGCTGGAAGGTGGTGATCGACGCCGACCGGCTGGCCGGATCCTGGCGCAGCCGGCCGATGACCCAGGCCACCTGATCGCGGCCGGAATGCTCGTAGTCGAACAGCCGGGTCGCGTAGCTGTCCGCCCCGCCCAGCGCGGCGACCTGCGCCGGGTCGGTGAAGTTGGCGTGCATCCAGGCCAGCCGCTCGGGGTCGGCGTACCGGGCGATGATCTCATCGTCTGGGTCCGGCTGCTGCACCGCCAGCGTCACGTGCGCGATCTCCCGCACCGGCAGCTCGTCATAGCGGCTGTCCACCCCGTCGGCCAGGATCAGCGCGGCCACGGCGAGCCATGCTGCCCCGATCGTCTCCGCCGCCAGGATCCGCGGCTCGCCCGTGGCGACCTCTGTCTTCACCCCCGCATCGTACGAAACCCCACTCGCGCGGCGCTCAGGTCCGCCGCGCCCAGCGCGGCCGCCACCGCCCGCACCATCGTCGAGCGCGGACTAACGCCATGGATGCCGGCTCTCATGTCGTTCTATCCGCCCGAAAACAGCATCCATTTCATTGCCGAAAGTCGGCAGCGACTCGCGCCCGGTCCCGGCCGCGCATCGCACGCTCCAAAAGCGCCCAGAAATAACAGCTGCCACACTCCTTTCGCAAAACCCACATCGTTGGCCGAGCGCCCCGCCTAAATGGCACATATACGCGCTCGCAGCGGGTCAACCCGAGCGGATCTTGGCCAGGAAGCGCGAAAGATGAGGGTCGAAGCGGCCCGGGTCGGTCGCGGCGATCTGCGCCGGAGTCCACCAGCGGCCGCCGGAGAATTCCCGCCGGTCAAGCGTGATCGGCAGGCCCGGGTGCCCGGCCAGTACGTACCACAGGCTGACGTCGGTGTGCTGGCCCTGGCCAATGGTGCGGGTCATGGTGACCAGAGCCGGGTCGGGGCGGAAGAACTCCGCCTCCAGGCCCAGCTCCTCGCGGGTCTCACGAGCCGCGGTGACCGCCGGGTCCTCGCCAGGTTCCACGTGGCCGCCCGGCGGCAGCCAGAGCCCGGCCAGCCGGTGATCGACCAGGAACACGCTCCAGTCCAGCGGATTCAGCGGGATCGCGTAGGACACCAGGTGTACCGGCGGCGTGGCGGGCTTGGCTCGCCGGTAGATGTCGGCCGTGCCATCCAGCCACGTCAGCACGGCCGCCTGGTGCTCGCGTTCGGTCCGGTCGAACGGCTGGATCGCGGTGACGATCCGGGCTACGGCGCGGGGTCCATCCGGCATGAGCACCAGTGTGCCTGCCCCGTAGCGTGGGGCAGGAGAGGAGTCATCCATGGACCTGGGCCTGCGCGGCCGCCGCGTGCTGATCACCGGCGGGAGCCGGGGCATCGGCTTGGCTACGGCTGAGACCCTCGCCGCCGAGGGGGCCGCCGTCGGGCTGGTCGCCCGCGACGCCGAGGGCCTGGCCGGCGCGGCGCAGTAGCTGGCCGGCCAAGGCGCAACCGTGGCGACCGCCTCCGCCGACGTCACCGACACGCCGGCGCTGAGCCGCGCGGTCAAGCAGATCGCGGCCGATCTCGGCGGTCTGGATCACCTGGTGGCCAACGCGGGCGGCACGGTCGGCCGCGGCGACCTGACCAGTGCGGGCCCGGACGAGTTCACCGCCACCTTCGCGCTCAACGCCGGTCACGCCGCCGAACTGATCCGGGCTGGCCTGCCCTACCTGCGGGCCGCGGGCGGCGGGGCCGTGGTCATCGTCTCCTCTATCACCGGGGTGCACCCGGGCCCGCGCACCGCCTATGCCACGGCGAAGGCGGCCGAGATCCACCTGGCCGCGACCGCGGCCGAGGAACTGGCCCCGGACGGCATCCGGGTCAACGCGGTCAGCCCCGGGTCCATCCTGTTTCCCGGCGGCGGATGGGAGACGTTCAGCCAGGAGAACCCGGCCGAGTTCAAGGACTTCGTCCGCACTCAGTTCCCGCATGGCCGGCTGGGGCGGGCGGAGGAGGTCGCCGAGGTGGTGGCCTTCCTGCTGTCCGAGCGGGCATCCTGGATCACCGGGGCAACATCGCGGTCGACGGCGGCCAGCGTTACCCGACCGCCCGCCGGTTCGGCTGAGCACCCGAAATCCGAGCGCACCACCGAGAGGGAGATGACATGTCGCTGAGCATGAGCCGATCTGAGCGGGAGGAATTCCTGACTGCCTTGCACGTCGGGGTACTGAGCGTGACCGCCGGAAACGAACGCGGCCCGCTGACTGTCCCGGTCTGGTACAGCTATCAGCCCGGCGGGGTGGTGAGCGTGATAACCGGCTCCGACAGCCGCAAGGCCCAGGCCATCCAGGCGGCCGGGCGGTTCAGCCTGTGCGCCCAGGACGAGCAGCCGCCCTACCGCTATGTGACGGTGGAGGGCCCGGCCGTCATCGAAGAGGTCACCGAGGCCGAACGGGCCGCGGTGGCGCGCCGGTACCTGGGCGCCGAGCAGGGTGATGCCTGGATCGCGGCCAACCCCGGCGAGGGACAGATCGTGATCCGGATGACACCCGAGCACTGGGCCACCGCGGACTTCGGCAGGGCCTGACTTCAGCCGTTTGGGAGGGCCTCCGGCAGGGCCACTGGCAGGGCCATGACCTGGAGCCAGCCCGCTGGGAATTCACTTGTCCGGTCCGCGGTGCCGACGAGAACATGAGGCATGGTCCTGGTGCGTGAGACGGTAATGTCGGACTGGCCGGCCCTGCGGGACATCCGGCTGGCCGCGCTGCAGGACGCCCCGGACGCGTTCAGCTCGACCTACGCCGACCAGGTCAATTTCGGACCGGAACAATGGCAGCAGCGGATCGCCCGCGGCGGCACCTTCTTCGTCTTCGTGCCCGAGGCCGTCGCGGCCGGGCCCGCCGGCATGGCGGGCGGGTACCCGGCGGCCCCCGGCCTGGTCGAGCTGATCTCGATGTTCATCCGGCCGCAGGCTCGCGGACACGGCGCTGGTGAGGCCCTGGTCGACGCGGTGCTCGGCTGGGCCGGTGCCCGCGACGCCACCTCGGTGCACCTGTGGGTGACCGAGACCAACAAACCGGCCCGCGCCCTGTACGAGCGCTGCGGGTTTACCCCGACCGGTGAGCGCCAGCCGCTGCCGTCCCGGCCGGACCTGGTCGAGATCGGCATGGGCCGCCCCACTGGGACCGCCGGGTAGGCCGGCATGGTCCTGGTGCGCGCGACCACGGCCGCCGACTGGCAGGCGCTGCGCGATATCCGCCTGGCGGCGCTGCGGGATGCGCCGGACGCCTTCGCCGGCAGCTACGCCGAGGATGCCGCCCTCACCGAGGTGCAGTGGCGGGACCGGGCCGGCCGCCAGACCATGTTCTTCGCCTTCGTCCCCGGCCTCAGCGCGCCCCATCCCGCCAGTGAGCAGGCCGGCAGCGAGCAGGCCGGCAGCGAGCAGGCCGGCAGTGAGCAGGCCGGCAGTGAGCAGGCCGGCAGTGAGCAGGCCGCCGGGATAGCCGGCTGCTTCCCGGCCGGGGCGGGCTCGGTCCACCTGGTCGCCATGTTCGTCCGGCCAACGGCCCGCGGCCTGGGCGTGGGCGAGGCGCTGATCGACGCGGTGCTCGGCTGGGCCCGCGCCCACGACGCCGCGTCGGTGGACCTGTGGGTGACCGAGGCCAACAAATCCGCCCGCCGGCTCTACGAACGCTGCGGGTTCACCCCGACCGGCGCCCGCCAGCCGCTGCCCTCCAACCCGGCCCTGACCGAGATCGCCATGAGCCACCCGCTGTAAAGGCCCAGCGAAACGCCCCAACGCCGCCAAAGAAACGCCCGCAACGGAACCAGCAGGACCAACACCACTACCGGCGCCAGCAGCGCCGCCTAGGAAGCGAACTCCGCCCGCACCCCCAGCAGCCGCACCGGCCGCCGCCCGGGGAACCGCCCGAGCGCCTCGGCCGCCGCCTGCTCGATCTCCGGAGCCCGTGAGCTGGGCGCGGCCAGCTTCACTCCGTGTGTCTCGGTGACGAACGGCGCGTACCGCACCTTCACCACTACCCGCACCGCGGGCCGGGGCTCGGCGGTCAGGTCCGCGGCCAGCAGCCCGGCGATCCGGGCCACCTCGGCCTGGACCCGGGACCAGTCGGCGATGTTCTGCTGGAAGGTCTCCTCCCGGCCGTGGCCGCGGGCCACGTAGGGCGAGTCGTCCACCTCGGCGTCGCCGCGGCCCCGGCCGAGCAGCACCAGCCACGGGCCGGTCATCGGGCCGAACTCGGCCGCCAGCGCGTCCGGGTCGGCCGCGGCCAGGTCGCTGACGGTGCGGATGCCCAGCGCGGCCAGCTTCTTGGCCGTCTTGGCCCCGATGCCCCACAGCGCGTCGGTGGGCCGGGCGCCGAGCACCTCGAACCAGGTCGCGGAAGTCAGCCGGAACACCCCGGCCGGCTTGCCGAACCCGGTGGCGATCTTGGCCTGCAACTTGTTCTCGCCGATCCCGACCGTGCAGTCCAGCTGGGTCGCCGCCCGGACATCCCGCTGCAAAGACCGCGCGAACCCTTCCGGGTCGTCGGTGCCGACGCCGAGGAAGGCCTCGTCCCAGCCCAGCACCTCCACTACCGCGCCGGTTTCCCGCAGCACGGCCATCACCGATTCCGAGACCTCCTCGTACGCTTCCCGGTCCACCGGCAGGAACACCGCGTCCGGCAGCCGCCGGGCCGCGGTCCGCAGCGGCAGGCCGGAGTGCACCCCGTGCTCGCGGGCCTCGTAGGAGGCGGTGCTCACCACGCCGCGCTTGGTCGGGTCACCGTCCCCGCCGACCACCACCGGCCGCCCCCGCAGTTCGGGATGGCGCAGCACCTCGACCGCCGCGATGAACTGGTCGAGGTCCACATGCAGTACCCAGCGCCCCACACCCCAGTAGTACCCGAACTGACCAGGCCGGACGCCGGCGGGCCGGCCGCTGGGGCACGCGCCGGGCCCGTTCGGGGTAAATGCTTTGATCCTGGCGGACTGCGGCGGAACAATGGCGTGTGCTGCTGACCATCACCACCACCCGCGCGCCCGCCACCGACCTGGGGTACCTGCTGCACAAGCACCCGGACCGGCTGCAGTCGTTCGACGTGGCGGCGGGCCGCGCGCACGTGTTCTACCCCGAGGCCAGCCCGGCGCGGTGCACCGCCGCGCTGCTCCTCGAGATCGACCCGATCGCCCTGGTGCGCGGCCCGAAGAACGGGACCGGGCCACCGCACAGCAAGCCCGGCGAAGCCGAACTCGCCCAGTACGTCAACGACCGCCCCTACGCCGCCTCCAGCATGCTCGCGGTGGCCCTCAAGGACGCCTTCCGCACCGCGCTGACCGGCCGCTGCGACGCCCGCCCGGAGCTGGCCGCGACCCCCATCCCGCTCGCCATCGGTGTGCCCGCCCTGCGCTGCCGGGGCGGGGGCAGGGAAGCCGGGAGCAGGGCAAGGAGCACGGCGCTGGCCGAGGCCGTCTTCGCGCCGCTCGGCTGGGACGTCGACGCCCGCCCCCAGCCGCTGGAGCCCGCCGAGTGGGGCGACTCACCGTATGTCGACCTGGTCCTGACCGGGGAATTCCGGCTCGCCGACGCGCTGAACCACCTCTACGTCCTGCTGCCCGTGCTGGACGACGCCAAGCACTACTGGGTGTCCACCGAGGAGGTGGACAAGCTGGTCCGGGCGGGCGGCGACTGGCTGGGCGGCCATCCGCGCAAGGACCTCATCACCAGCCGGTACCTGCGCCACCGGCGCGCCCTGACCCGGTCCGCGCTGGCCCGCCTGGCCGAGGCCGACGACACCGCACCCGAAGAACTCGACAACGCCGTGCCGGAGGCACCCACCGACGCCGTGCCGGAGGCACCCGGCCCGGAAAAGACGCACCTGGCCGCCCAGCGCCGGGAGGCCATCCTGGCCGTGCTGCGCGAGCGCGGTGCCCGCCGGGTCGGCGACCTGGGCTGCGGCTCCGGCGTCCTGGTCCGCGACCTGCTGGCCGAACGCGGCATCGACCACATCATCGCGGTCGACGTCTCGTCCCGGGCGCTGGCGCTGGCCGCGCGGGACCTGCGGCTGGACCAGATGCCGGACCGGCAGTGCGAGCGGCTGACTTTGACCCAGTCCTCGCTCACCTACCGCGATGACCGGCTGGCCGGCCTGGACGCCGCCGTGCTCATGGAGGTCATCGAGCACCTCGACCCGGACCGGCTGCCGGCCCTGGAACGGGTCGTGTTCGGCTACGACGCGCCCGCGACGGTCGTGATCACCACGCCGAACGCCGAGTACAACCCGCACTTCGCCGGGCTCGAGGCCGGGTCCATGCGGCACCGGGACCATCGCTTCGAATGGACCCGCGCGCAGTTCCGTGACTGGGCCGGGCGGGTCGCCGCCGCGCATGGTTACCAGGTCGCGTTCCGCCCGGTGGGCCCGGAGCACCCCGACGTGGGCCCGCCCACCCAGCTGGCGGTCTTCGACAAGGCGGCACCTGAAGCCCGCAAGGCGCGTGTTGCCCAGGAGCCTGAAGCCCGGGAGACAGTGCAGTGACCGAGCTGACCATCCCCGAACTGAGCCTGGTCGTCCTGGTCGGCGTGACCGGGTCGGGCAAGTCCACGTTCGCCCGCGCCCACTTCAAGCCGACCGAGATCGTCTCCTCCGATTTCTGCCGCGGCCTGGTCGCCGACGACGAGAACGACCAGTCCGCCACCCCGGCCGCGTTCGCCGTGCTGCGCTACATCGCCGCCCAGCGGCTGGCCGGCGGCCGCCTGACCGTGATCGACGCCACCAGCACCAAGCTCGAGGACCGGCGTGACCTGGTCATGCTGGCCCGCGAGCACGACGTGCTGCCGGTCGCCATCGTGCTGGACATGCCGGAGAAGCTATGCGCCGAGCGGAACGCGGCCCGGCCCGACCGCGACTTCGGCCCGCACGTGATCCGCCGCCAGCGCGGCCAGCTCCGCCGCGGCCTGCGGAACCTGCGGCGCGAGGGGTTCCGCACGGTGCACGTGCTGACCGCCCCGGAGGAGGTCGAGGCGGTCACGATCACCCGCACGCCGCTGTTCAGCGACCTGCGGCACGAGACCGGCCCGTTCGACGTGATCGGCGACGTGCACGGCTGCCGGGCCGAGCTCGAGCTGCTGCTGGCCGAACTCGGCTACCAGATCACCCGCGACGCCGGGGGGCGTCCCGTCGGCGCACGCCACCCAGCCGGCCGCCGCGCCGTGTTCCTGGGTGACCTGGTCGACCGGGGGCCGGACACCCCAGGCGTACTGCGCCTGGTCATGGGGATGGCCGCAGCCGGGTCCGCGCTGTGCGTGCCCGGCAATCACGAGGCCAAGCTGCTCAAAGCCCTGCGCGGCGCGAACGTCCAGCGCAGCCACGGCCTCGACGCCTCGCTGGAGCAGCTGGCCGCCGAGCCGCCGGAGTTCCGTGCCGAGGCCGAGCGGTTCATCGACGGCCTGATCAGCCACTACGTGCTGGACGGCGGCAACCTGGTGGTGGCCCACGCCGGGCTGATCGAGCGCTACCACGGCCGCGCCTCCGGCCGGGTCCGCGAGTTCTGCCTGTACGGGCAGACCACCGGCGAGACCGACGACTACGGCCTGCCGGTGCGCTACCCCTGGGCCGCCGAGTACCGCGGCCGCGCCACCGTGCTCTACGGCCACACCCCGGTGCCGGCCCCGGAATGGCTGAACAACACGCTCTGCCTGGACACCGGGTGCGTGTTCGGTGGCCGTCTGACGGCGCTGAAATATCCCGAACGGGCTGTGGTATCCGTTCCCGCCGCCCGCGAGTACCATCCGGCGGCACGCCCGTTCCCGGTGACAGCGCCCGCGGGGACGGGCCGCCGCGAGCCTGACGTCCTCGACATCGGTGACGTGTCCGGGTCACGCGTGATCGAGACCAGCTACCTGCCCCGGGTGGGCGTGCGGGAGGCGCACGCCGCAGCCGCGCTGGAGGTGATGAGCCGGTTCGCCGTGGACCCGCGCTGGCTGCTGTACCTGCCGCCGACCATGAGCCCAGTAGCGACCGCGCGCCGCGACGGCCTGCTTGAGCATCCCGACCAGGCCTTCGACGCCTTCCGCGCCGACGGGGTCACCGAGGTGCTGTGCCAGGAGAAGCACATGGGCTCACGCGCGGTGCTGCTGGTGGGCCGCTCGCCGGAGGCACTGGCGGACCGCTTCGGCGGTCCCGCGGCCCCCGGTGCCATCTGGACCCGGACGGGCCGCCCGTTCTTCGGCGCTGAGTCGTCCGGCGCTGAGTCGTCCGGCGCTGAGTCGTCCGGCGCTGGGCTGTCCGGCGCTGGGCTGTCCGGCGCTGAGTTGTTCCGCGCTGGGCTGACCGCGCCCCTGTGCGACCAGATACGGGCCGCGGCCGAGCAGGCCGGGCTGTTCACCGAGCTCGGCACCTCCTGGCTGCTGCTGGACGCCGAGCTCCTGCCGTGGAACGTCAAGGCCGGTGCGCTGCTGCGCGACCAGTACGCCGCCGTCGGCGC
>JBAPYC010000813.1:0-4397 GCA_049284535.1 Streptosporangiaceae bacterium | reverse complement strand
GTGCCAGCCCGGTGCGGCCGTCCCATGCCCGGCTGTACCGGCGATCTCGGCCGCGAGCCACGTGGTCACGTCCGGCGCGAATGGATCGGTCAGCGCGCCAAGCAGCTCGGTGAGCTGACCCGGCGGGCAGCCCTTCGGCCACAGCAGGCGCAGCAGCGCCGCGTCGATCACCGGCGAGCGCCGGGCCGCGGTGCGGATGTCGACGATCTCGTCGAAGGCGCGCAGCGGCTTGATCGCGCGCCGGGACACCGTCTGGACCAGCCACAGCTCGGTCAGCTCGGGATAGCGCGCCAGATCCTCGCGCCGCAGCCGGTCTCCTACCGGGCCGGCGAGTACCGTCCGCCGCACCTCGGGTGGCTCGCCTGCCAGCCGCTCGAGCAGCCCCTCCAGGATCATCGGGTGCGCGCCCACCAGCCGGGTGAGGTCGTGCTCGCCGGTGCTCAGCTCCAGCCGTTCTCGTCCGTACCGCACCAGCCGCTGTTCGAGCTGCTCGGCTTGGGCCGGGGCGGGCAGCCGCCGGGCCAGCTCGAGCAGGCCGGCCAGCTCCTCGCCGGCCAGCTCTTCACCCGTCATCTGTGCATCCCTCAGCTGGCCATCCGGCGTTTCAGGCTGGGCCGCCGCGATGCCCAGGGCGACGTCGGCGAGCTCCGGTGACATCCGGTCGGCCGCGCCGGGCAGCCAGCGTGCGGCCGCGCCGGTCTCGGCAGGCGACAGGGTCCGGCCGAGCAGGCCGGCGGCCACGGCGACCGGCCCGAGCCAGTCGTCCAGGCTGGTCTCGCCGCCAGCGGCGAAGGCCGCCGCCTGCTGCCACAGTCCAGCGCAAGCCATCACCCCGGTGCTGGCCACCAGGGCGGCCAGCGGATGGACCGCACCCCCGGGCGTCCGGCCGGCCGCGAAGTCGAACATTGCCAGGCTCGCCTCAGCGTCCGGCAGTAACGTGTCCGGCAGCACGCCCGTCAGGTGATAGCGGGCGTAGCCGGGCCGGTGGCTGTAGGTGGTGAAGGTCAGCCGCCGGGCCATAGGCTCGCCCAGCAGGTAGCAGACGGCAGCGATCCACCAGGCGTTCTCGCTCGCGTCGTCGCTGACCAGCACCACCGGCTGGCCTCCGGACAGAGCATGACCGGCGGCAGTCAGCAGCTCCGGCAGCATCTGCTGCGCGCCGCGGGCGTCCAGGAACGCCTGCACGCCGGACCGGTCGATGTTCCCGCGCGGGGGCGGCCCGGGCAGCTCTGGCAGCTCGGTCCCTGCGACGGGCTGCCGTCGCCACAGCGGCGCCCCCCACAGCTCGGCGGGCAGAACCGGGCCGAAGTCCTCGGCCGGCGCGCCGGTGGCCAGGGCGTGCACGAAGTAATTCCCCGGCCGGCCCGAGTAGTCGGCCCCGGTGAACACCGCCTGCGTCGCGATGGCCATCCCGTGAGCTAGCCCGTAGGAGAACGCGACCGGGTAGGCCTCCGGCTCGTCCAGCCCAGCCTCGGCCTGCAGCCAGTGCGGCGGCTCATAGACGGTGCGCTCCTCCACCTCGCGCATGATGGCCGGGGAGGTGCCGGGCGTGACCGCGTTGAACTGGTAGCCGCCGTACCCGGCGAGGCCGTGTTCACAGGAGGTGTAGTAGAGCTGCTGGAAGGCCACGTCAGCTCACTTCACCGGGATGATGCCGAATTGCGCGAGAATCCACAGCACCGGGCTGGCCACCCGGTACGGGCGGACGCCGCGGGGGGCCACGCGATTGTCGCCGGTCGGCGTCTCGCCGAGCGCTGAGACGCCGAAATAACGGTAGTGCCGGTAGTTCAGCTGGGCGATCTGGTCGATCCTGCTCCCCTCCCACCGGGCCAGCAGCCGCTGGATCTCGGTGTGCACCTCGAGGCTGTCACGCTCATCGAAATACGGCACGTCCGGCGGCGGCCGCAGCAGCGGGCTGGTCGGCCGCAGGTCACCCAGCAGCGTGTCCATCTTGGTGAACACGATGGCCAGCGGCTTGGCGATCCGCTTGCCCGGCTTGCCCGCACCGGTCATGAGCAGGTCGGTCACGTTCTCCAGCACGGTGGCCGGCTCGTCGTCCGGCCCGCCCGGGGTCGGCAGCCGGGTGCCCGGCGCGGCCAGCTCCCGCGCGCCGCGCATCTGCAGCGGGTCCAGCAGCAGCAGGACACCGTCGGCCGCGCCGAGGTACCGGGCGTTCTGCTCGATGGACTGCGCCGAGCGCAGGTTCTCACCGGCCGTGTCGAAGAACGACAGCAGCGTCCGGTGTTCCGGCGTGGTGAACCGGAACACCAGCGGTGCCTCGGCTCCCGTGGTCGGCGGCAGCAGCGTGGACTCGCGGTACAGCGGCCGTTCGTACTCGCTGACGTACCGGTGCCGGGTGTGGTCGTCGGCGCCGGTGATGGCCGCGTCGAACTGCTGCCCGGTCCGGTGCATCAGCTCGTGCACGAGGACAGTCATGAAGACGGTCTTGCCTGCCTCCTTCGCCCCGACCGGCACGATCATGCGGCTGCCGACCTGGCCGAAATGCACCGGGAGCCTGCTGTGGCATACCGGGCAGATCCTGATCGCCGTCTCTGCCCGGCAGACCGGGCAAAGGGCCGTGCCGCCACGTCCGTCGGCGGCGAACGCCGGCGGCAGGGCGCCGCCGAACCCGGTCCGCTCCCGCAGCACCAGGTCGGCCTCGGGTGCGCAGCGCTGGCCACCGGGGCTAAGCCGGCCGCTGCACCGGAACCAGGCTTGCCGGCGGGAGACCTCCTCGTAGCAGTACGGGCAGTAGCTGGGAGCGCCGCGGGTCAGCCTCACCGGAGCCTCATCTGTTCGGCCGGCGGCGGGAAGAGCAGGATCCGGCGCGCGTCGGCGGCCGGGGCGGCCGGGTCGATAAAGCAGGCCAGCCAGGCCGGCCCCCAGGCGACCTCGACCGGCACGGTCACGGCCTGACCCGGCGTGAGCGGCTGCGGCTCGATCCGCGCCACGACCTCCCCCTCGGACGGGTCGTCGGGGGCATACCGGCCGGTGCTGCGCACCACGACCAGAGCCGGCACCTGGATGGCCTGCCCGGCGCCGGGCCGCCGGTCCAGCGCCGGGGCCAGCTCGGCGGCCAGCTCGATCGCCACCCGCTGCGGGCTCCGCTGTCCCAGCCGCCCGAACTGCCCCGCGAGCCCGCCCGCGGGCCGGACGTGGTAGCTGACCGCGACGCCGCGCTCCGGCACGTCGACCTGGGCACCCGGTGAGGTGATGCGGCCGTCGTGCCGCGGATAGACGCCGCGGACCTCGACGGTGACAGCCCCCGGCCCGACGGTGATCACGGCGCCGCCCTCGTCGGCATAGACCCGGCGCGAGCAGTGCCGTTCCCCGCCCGGCCAGCGGATCACCGCGTCGGTGGCGCCGTCGGGCCAGACCCAGCCCAGCCGGGCCTGGTCATGCATCCGGGTCGCGGACAGCGCCCGGACCGGTTCCACCAGCCAGATCTCGGCAGCGGCGCCGGCCACCGAGGCGCTGCGGCCTACGGTCAGGGCCATCAGGTGATGCCGTCCGGACGGCAGCCGGGGCTCCAGGACCTCGTGCCCGTCCCGGTCCTGGCGAGGCACGCCGGGAATCTCGAGCAGCCCGGCGGCCTCCTCCGGCCGCAGCCGGGTCCCGGCCGCCCAGGGCAGCGGCTGGTCGCTGCGGACCAGCCGGACCTGGCCGTACGGCGGCGGGGTCCAGGCGGCCCGCACCACCGGCCGGTCTTTGTCTGGCTCGCTGATGATCAGATCGGCCACAGGCCGCAGCTCGGGCTCGGGCACCACCCGCAGCACCACGCCGGGGGAGTAGCGGGGCCGGCCGTCCGGCGGCCGGTAGCACGTCACGATCCGGTAGAAGTACTCCACTCCGGTGCGCAGGCCCGTCTCGCGGAACCCGGTCAGCGACGCGGGCACGTCCGTGCCGTCGTCCCGGTCCCGGGGCGCGGCCTGTTCCTGCCGGACCACCAGGACCTCGTCGGTGCCGGGATAGGGCCGCCAGGACGTGGCCACCGAGTCCTGCCAGACCGCGGCCGCCACCTCGGCGACATCTGGGGTGAGCACCACCGGCGGCGTGCTGGCCGGCCCGGACCAGGCGTCGCCGCCGCGCGCGGCGAACACGCTGTACGTCAGCTCCGTGCCCGGGACAGCCTCGGCGTCGGTGACGTCGCCCTGCTCGGTCCGGGTCACCACGGCGGTCCCCTCGGACGGCGATGCCGGGGCGCGGTCAAGACCGCGCATGACCCGGTACTGCAACCGCCCGGCCGCCGCCGGGCTGGATTTCCAGCTGATCAGGACGCGGTTCCCGTCCACCCGGGCAGTGGGTGCCAGCGGCGCGGGCGGCGGCACGGCGGCGAGCCGGGCCGGGAGCTCGGCGTCGTCCCTGGCCAGGCTGGCCGCCTCGGCCAGCAGCTTGGC
>JBAPYC010000812.1:0-3725 GCA_049284535.1 Streptosporangiaceae bacterium | reverse complement strand
GTCCCAGCCGACAGTCTCGCGGAGCGCGTCGTACTGGTCGGGCGTAATGCCGTCCCACGTCTGCATTATGACGGTGGCCATGATTTTCCTCCTGGTGGTGGTGTGGGTAATACGGGATTACAGGGGCAGCGGGTTGCTGAGCACGCCGCTGCCTGGCCGGCGGCCGGCGAGCGTGCGGATGAAGTCGATGGCGTCGATCTCGACGTGCTCGCCGGCGCGGCCGTGGTGGAAGGTACCGCCGGCCGGCCCGTCAAGCACCAGGTCGAGCGACAGCCGGTGGAGCTCCGCCCATTCGGCGACGATGTCGGCGACCAGCCGGCCGTCGTGGTCCGGCTTGAGGTCCATCGGCCTGCCGGTCGCGTGGCAGATGTCGATGCGGTGGCACCACACGTCACGGGTGAACCCCACGTCGAGCAGGTACTTCAGCGGCCGCCAGCCAATGGGGGGTCCGAACGGCAGCGGGGTGAACCGCATCGGGGCCGGGGTCCCCCAGCGGCCCTTGACCGCCTTCGGGCCTACGGTCTTCAGCTGCCCGACGAGCTCCGCGTTGGACAGGTGCTCACGCTCGCGGACCTGCAGCTCGTTCAGGCCGTCGACCCAGTGATGCGAATCGATCTGCTTGTTCAGCGGCAGCCCCCGGCGCAGCTGGTGCGCGAACTCGCCCACCGAGGCCTGCGCGTCGGCCGACCCGAGCACGTGCAGCGCGATCTTGCGGACGTCCCAGGCGGTGCAGTCGGTGGGCATCGCCCACTCCTCTGGCGTGAGCGAGGCCGTCAGTTCCGCGAAGCGCTGGAACTCGTCCTCGGCGAGGCGGCGCGCTTCCGCGCGGCCGATGCGGTCAGTGTTCATTGGGTCCTCCCCCTTGCGATGGCATCGTCGACCAGCAGGTCGACGAGACGGTTGAGATGGCGAAGCCATCGGTCGCCGCCGGGATCGTTGCTGATCTGGGCGTCGGTGACGCCGGCGGTCATGGCGACGATGCAGTCCATGTCGCCCTGCTCTGTTACCCCGGCCGCCCGCATCAGCGTGTACGCGTCGCCGAGTACCTTCTCGGCCAGCGCGTACGACTGCGGCGAGGGCGTGAAGCCGGGGATGGGCCGGTGGAACAGCAGCTGGTAGAGCTCGGTGTTCTCACTGCCGTACGTTGCGAACGTGTGCAGCCACTGCTTGAGAGCCTCGCGGGGCTCCGGGGAGAACGTCACGGCGGCCAGGTGCTCGAGGAGCTGCCGGTTGCCGTCGGCGAACATCGCGTCGTACAGCGCGTGCTTCGAGTCGAAGTACACGTACAGCGAGGGCTGACGCATACCGACCGCCCGCGCCAGGCCGTGCAGCGACACTCCGGCGATCCCGTCTTCCTGGGCTAGCGTCCAGGCGCACGCGACGATCCCGGCGATTTTCTCTTCACGGCGCTTCGCGACCGACCCCGCCATGGCGAGCCGGTCAGATCGCCGACGGCCGGTATGCCCACGGCAGGAGCGCCGCCGGCCTGTGGGCCACCGCCGGGCGCCGTCCCCAGCCGGCGACCCGGAGGCCGAGCCGCTGGAGCGTGCCGGGCCCGGCGGGCAGTGCCGCGATCAGCCGGCGACGTTCTGCCTCGGCGAGCAGCTCCTGGTGCCGGCGGTCTGCCAGCACGCGAGCCTTGTAGGTCGGGGTCATCTCGGTCCTCCCGCTGATTTCCTATTATTGATAGGAGATTAACCTATCGCCGATAGGAGTTCAAGAGCCTATCAGCGATAGGTAAAATTTCTTGTCCAGGGTTCGAGCCCGGCCCAAGCGACACTGCCCAAGCGCACGCGAGCCCGCAGGCCTGGACCTACCCGAAGGAGGCCCAGGCCTGCGGCGATACCGCGGCTACGCGGTTATGAGATGATGTAGGCCGCCAGCTGCGGACTGCCCCGCCGCCCTTGGCCGACAGCTTCGGCCCGGACGAGGTTTCCTGGATCGTCCGACGCCGGCTGCGGGGCCACCCGCAGACCCCGGAGTGCGAGGAGGCTTCGTGCACGTTGCGGAGCGGCACCCCCGCGTCGAGCGCGGCGGAAATGAACGCGTGCCGCAGCGTGCGGTTCAAGCGCACCGTTGAGATCGCGTTCAGTAACTGGTGCCGGGACATCATCGCCCGGCATGGGCTGATTCCTGTCTCGCCTCCCGGCCGGGGTGCCCGGCGGGCGTGTGCCCTCAGCCGGGCATCAGCTGGCGGCAGCCGGAGTGGCCATAGTGAACCAGCTGCACGGGCAGCACTGGGCCGGCAGCACTGGGCCGGCAGGTCAGCTGCCGTCTGCGGACGGCACTACCGGCGTGGTGAGCTCCAGCTGGACACCGTCAGGGTCGTCGAAGGGCAGCACGTCGATGCCGAACGACTCCAGGCGGGTGATCGCGCCGTGCCGCCGAACAAGATGCTGAACGCCTCGTCGGCGCCCGGGTCGCCCGGCGGCGGGGAGTCCACCGCGACCTGGAAGCCGAGCAGGCTGGTGTAGAACTCGCGGCTGCGCTGCACACCGGTGACCGTCAGCCGCAGATGATGGATCTCGCCGGCCGGTATCTGCCCTGGCACCGCGTCCTCCCTCCCGCGCGGAGCGCCGCCCCGCCGCCGCAGGCACCTGGTGCCGCAGCAGGCGCTGGTTTGCCCCGCTCGATCAGTTACCGACGCAGTTATCTCGTTCAGCTTGCCCGGACGCGCGCCACCTGTTCAGGATCTCGCCCGAGGACTCGACGGTGTGCTCTGGCCGATTGAGGCGCAGGTAGTCGCGCACCGCCTTGTTATCGGACTCCTCGCCTGGATCCTGGCCAGACACCAGGTCGTGCGGAACCAGGTAGTGATAGCCGCGTTCGGCGGCGCCCAGCACGGCATACAGCACGCAGCAGACCAGCTCGACTCCGCAGATGACCAGCCCATCGATATCGTTGCCGTCCAGGAACCCGGTGAACGCCTGGCTCTGCCAGCAATCGAACCGGTCCTTGGTGACGACGCTGGATCCGGGAACCGGCTTAATGAACAGCTCGGCTCCCCATGTCCCGGCCGCACACAGGCCATCTGGCCGCTCCCAGCGCCGCTGCCGCTCGGTAAGACGGCTCATGTCCAGGACCTGCCGGGTGTAGACGACCCGGGCACCCAGGCCGATGGCGTGGCGAGCAAACACGCTAGCCCGCCGGGCTGTCCTTGCGTTACCCATGTTGGTTACCGGGCCAGCGCCGAAGACCCCCGGACTGCAAAAGTCGTTCTGGAAGTCGACCATCACCACTGCGACCCGGTGCCGGGAAAGACCAAAGAATCCCTCAGCCCTCTCAGCAGCGCCGCCCATGGCGCAAGTCTAGGAGCGGGACGAACGACAGATGGGCTGCCAGAGAGCCTCTCTCGACCGGGGCAAACGTTGCCTGCTGCGGTACCAGCTGCAGTACGTGCCGCCAACCTAAACTTTCACCGCCCGGGGAACGGGGTACCGGACCGCGCATACGCGGCACACCTGAATGGCATGCCACCCCCAGGGCCGATCACACAGCGTGAATTCGATCCGCCGGGCCGACGGATCCCGATCGCCGAATCGGCGCGGCTTGATTGCTATGCCGCTGCCGGGACGGCTGCGCGCAGATTATTTCTTCTGGACTGCGCCGGACGGTCTTCCCTTGCTGGTGCCGGGGTGTGAACAGGGGGCGGCGCCTTACTGGCCAGGCGATCCGGCGGTCAGGTTCTGTGAGGCTGCTTGCGCGGCCAGTTCGGTGCGGGTGGT
>JBAPYC010000811.1:0-6635 GCA_049284535.1 Streptosporangiaceae bacterium | reverse complement strand
TGACCAGGCCGGCCACCCCGCCCGCCGCGGAGCCCGCGCCAGAACCCCAGGCCGAGCAGGCCGGCCGCCCGAGCCGCAAGGCCGCGCGCGGTAAGCGGTCGTCGGTACCGTCCTGGGACGAGATCATGTTCGGCAACCGGCGGGACTGACCGGCTCAAGGACAGCGCGGCCGTCGCGGCGAACAGCGACAGGTCGACGCAGGGATGCGCCGTGGGCGCTCACGCCAGCTCTGCCCCCGCAGGTGCCGGTGCGGTCGCCCGCAGGGCCGCCTGTCGTGGGGCAGCATCACGCTCGTGACGACGAGCCAGATCAGCGGAGATGGTGGCAGAAAGCGGCAAGGTCGTGTGCATCGGCCTGATGACCGGCACCCACGACGGGCCATTCCACGGCATACCCGCGACGCTCCGGGCCACCGCCGCCCGCCAGAGGTATCCAGAATCGGCTGACGGCTGACGGCTGACGGCTGACGGCTGACGGCTGACGGCTGATGGCTGACAGCGGGCGCGCTGACTCACAGCAGACTGCCAGGGCTGACAGGCCGTTGTGCGCGTCCTGACAGCGGCGCCCGGCACTATGCGGGTATGCGATATGACGCGACGACTGGTTATGCGATTGAGGCCACCGGTCTGGTCAAACGGTTCGGCACCACCACCGCGCTGAACGGCGTGGATCTGGTGGCACGTCACGGCCGGGTGCTTGGTGTACTCGGGCCGAACGGAGCCGGCAAGACCACAGCGGTCCGGATCCTTGCCACGTTGCTCCGGCCGGATGCCGGTCAGGCCGCCGTATGCGGCTACGACGTGGTGCGCGATGCCCATCGGGTGCGCCAGCTCATCGGCCTGACCGGCCAGTACGCCTCGGTCGACGAAGGGCTCTCCGGTCTGAACAACCTCATTATGATCGCGCGTCTTCTCGGCATCCCGCGGGCAGATGCCCGGGCCCGGGCCCGCGAGCTGCTAGGACGCTTCGATCTGGCCGAGGCGGCCGCCCGGCCGGCCAAGACCTACTCCGGCGGTATGCGACGCCGGCTGGACCTCGCGGCCAGCCTGGTCGGGAATCCCCGGGTGCTGTATCTCGACGAGCCGACGACCGGGCTGGATCCACGCAGCCGCAGCGACGTCTGGGACATGGTCCGCCGGCTCGCGGCCGAGGGTGTCGCCGTCCTGCTGACCACGCAGTACCTGGAGGAAGCCGACCAGCTGGCGCACGACATCGTGGTCATCGACCACGGCCTGGTCGTCGCGACCGGGAGCCCGGACGAGCTGAAGGCTGCGGCGGGGGCGCAGGTGCTCCAGGTCTCACCCGCCGACCCAGCGCGGATGGCCGAGGTGGTCACGCTGATGGAGCGGGCGGCCGGGGCCGAGGCAGCGGTCAGCGCCGAGACCGGCGTGGCCACCGTGCCGGTCCCCGGCGCCGCGCTGCTGCCGCATGTGTTCCGCGAGCTCGATGACAGGGGCATCGAGCTCGCGGAGTTCACCTTGCGCAAGCCCAGCCTGGACGAGGTGTTCTTCGCGCTCACTGGTCGTGGCGCCGACAGCAATCCCGACGACGGCACGGAAGGCAGCGGCCGCCGCGAACTGAAAGAGAGCAGCACATGACCACGATCGGGGCTCTGGCCCGCAGGCCCGGACTGGCCAGCGGCCTGGCGAACACCTTCACGCTCACCTGGCGCAGCGTGATCAAGATCAGGACGAACATGGAGGACGTGCTCGGGCTCAGCCTGAACCCGATCATGTTCCTGCTGCTGTTCACCTACGTCTTCGGCGGCGCCATCGCCGGCGGCACGCACAGCTACCTGCAGTACGCGCTGCCGGGAATCCTCGTGCTGTCCGTGGTGTTCGCGACGCTCGGCACGGGCCTGATGCTCAACCAGGACATCACCGGCGGCGTCTTCGACCGCTTCCGCAGCCTGCCGATACCCCGCTGGGCCCCGCTGGCCGGGGCGGTCCTCGGCGACGTCATCCGGTACATGATCTCGGTCGCGATCACCCTGGGATTCGGCATGCTGCTGGGCTTCCGCATCACCACCAGCCCGCTGTCCGCGGCCGCGGGATGCCTGCTGGTGCTGGTCTTCGCCCTGGCCCTGTGCTGGGTGTCCGCGCTGATCGGCCTGCTCGTGAAAACCCCGCAGGGGGTGCAGTACTTCGGTTCGCTGCTCTACTTCCCGCTGACTTTCGGCAGCAACGTGCTGGTGCCGACGCAGACGATGCCGGGCTGGCTGCAGGCGTTCGTCAAGGCCAACCCGATGACCTTCCTGACCGAGGCCACACGCGGGTTGCTGGTCGGCGGGCCGGTGGCCACCCCGGCCATCCGGTCCCTGCTGTGGGCGCTGGGCATCTTCGTCGTGTTCGCCCCGATGGCCGTCTGGGCCTACCGGCGCCGGACCTAGCCCAGCAGGGCGCCGTCAATGAGCCGGTAGATGCACGAGTCGAACACTTCGTCCGCGTCCCGCTGGCGTGACGGCGCGCTTGCGTCCAGCGCCGTGGCCAGATTCGGGTAGTTCCCGGTGGCCGCGGCGCTGACGAGTGCCGCGACTTGCGCCGCTTGGTGCTGATCCGGGCTGACGCCAGTGCTGGCCTGCTGGCTGGTGAGCGTCTCCTCCATCCCGCCGTACATGATCGCGAAGCCATTGACCAGGGCAATCAGCTCCATCTTGGCCGCCGTGTCCAGGGCGGATCCGGCCAGCAGGCCCAGGAAACAATCGAAGTAGCGAAGAGAGTTGGGACCGATGACGGCGGGCCGCCGCATCGCGTCGGGCAGCCAGGGGTGCCGCCGGGTGATGTCGCGTCCCTGCCGGGCCAGCGCGGCCATGGCGGCCCGCGGGTCTGGGGGCAGTTCCTCGTAGCGGTACTCGCCGCCGATCAGGTCGATCATCAGCTGGATCAGATGATCCTTGGCCGGCACGTAGTTATACAGCGACATCGGGGCCATGCTGAGTTCGGCCGCTACCGCGCGCATGGTCACGGCGTCCAATCCGTCGGCGTCGGCGAGCCGCACCCCCACCGCCGCGACCGCGCCCCGGTCGTGTCTTCCTCTGGGACCGCGTGTGCCCTGCTCCGGGATATCCCAGATCGATATCGGCGTAGTCAGTCCGGTCACCTCCGGGCGCCACCTTATCAGCGTGCGCCGTACGTAGTATGCTGCCAGAAACGACAACGTACATAGTACGTAGTATTCGAGGGAGACGGTATGACGGCGGTCAGGCACGACGGGCGCCCGGGCGAAGCGCAGGGCGGCCTTGGACTGGCGCGGGATAAGCGGGGGCTATCCCGGGGCGGTCGCAAGCCGCCGCCGGAAACGCGGCGGCTGCCGCGGTGGGTCCGGGTCATGCGGCGGCTCGCCCGGGAGCTGCCGCCGCCGCGATGCGCCGTGGCCTGGGTGCCGGACCTGGACGTGCCCGGGGCGGACGGCGTCACGCTGCGGGCCGACCACTACGTGCCGGTGACGGACGAGCCCCGGGGAACGGTCCTGGTCCGCTCCTGCTACGGCCGGGGATTCCCGTGGGCCTACCTCTACGGGGTGGCTTTCGCCGATCAGGGTTTCCATGTGCTGCTGCAAAGCTGCCGGGGCACCGGCGGATCCGGCGGCGGGTACGAACCTTTCCGGCACGAGGCGGCGGACGGGCAGGCGGCCGTGTCCTGGCTCCGCGATCAGGACTGGTTCGACGGCCGGCTCGGCACCATCGGGGCCAGCTACCTGGGTTACGTTCAGCTGGCCCTGGCTGGCGACCCGCCACCGGAGCTGCGGGCATCAGTGGTCCAGGTCGGCATCCACGACCCAGCCGCCTTCACCTACCCAGGCGGGGTGTTCGCGCTGGCCAACGTGGTCTCCGCCGTCGCGGCCAGCTTCTCCGGACAGGGCATGCTGCGCGCCGCGCGCAAGCTGGCCCGGCTGCAACTGCGGGCCGGGCGGGTCTTCCGCACACTGCCGCTTCCGCAGGCCTGCCGCCAGGCGCTCGGCGAGCCGGTGCCGTTCGTCGACCAGTGGCTCGAGCACGACGACCCCGGCGACGGATGCTGGCGGCGGCTCAAGCTGGATCTCAGTGGCTGGCAGGTACCGACCGCGCTGCAAGGCGGGTGGTACGACCCCGCACTCGACCAGACCCTGGCCCAGTACGCCGCGCTGCGGGAGGCGGGCGCTCCGGTCAGCCTCCTGATCGGGCCGTGGAGCCACACCTCGGCATTCGCCCGGGAGGGGCTGGCCATGATCTCGCGGGAAGCCCTGGACTGGATGACCGGTCGGCTGGCCGGTGACAGCATGACCGGAGCCGGAGCCGGAGCCGGGGCCGGGGCCGGGGCCGGGGTACGGGTCTGGGTCGGCGGGGCGGCCCAGTGGCGCGATCTGGACACCTGGCCACCGCACGACCAGACCCAGGCCTGGTACCTGGGTGACGGCGGCGAACTGGGCCGTGCGGCTCATGGCCGCGGGTCAACCTCCTTCCGGTACGACCCGGCGGACCCGACACCCTCGGCCGGCGGTCAGGTGCTGTCGCCGGAGGCGGGGCCCCGGGACAACGGCGCGATCGAGGCCCGGCCGGATGTGCTGGTCTTCACCTCGGCGCCGCTGGCGACCCCGCTCGACGTCATCGGCCCGGTGCAGGCCAGCCTGAGCGTACGGGCCAGCACGGGCCGGGCTCACATCTTCGCCCGGCTCTGCGACGTCGACGCCCGGAGCCGGTCCCAGAACGTCACCGACGGCATCATCAGGCTCAGCCCCGGCCAGGACACCGTGACCGTGCCGATGAGCTCTGCCGCATACCAGTTCGCGCCCGGGCACCGGATCCGGCTGCAGGTCAGCGGGGGCGCGTTCCCCCGTTTCGCGCGGAACACGGGCACCGGGGAGCCGCCGGCCACCGCGACGCGGCTGGTGCCGACCGACATCGAAGTCCGTCACGACGGGACGTCTGCGCTGCTGCTCCGGGCCGCCGGGTCCTAGCCGGCCGGTTCCGCCACCACCCCAGCGGCCAGGGCGAGCATGTCCTCGCGGCGCAGGGCCCGGCCGCGGTCATAGGCGGCCCGGAACCCATCCGGGCCGAGCCGGGCGCGCGCGGTGTCCCGGGCGGCGGGCGCATCCAGGCTACCCTCGTCGAAGCAGCCCCGGATGGTGTGGGCGGCACCCAGCAGGCTGGCGGACAGCTCGGCGTGGCCGGCGTCGCGGCTCGCGAGCGCCGCGATGGCGTCGATCACGGCGGCCAGGACCGGTGCCTCTATCCATTCCGATGCTTCGGCCAGCGCCGTCGCGAGCAGGGCGCGGCCGCGGTCATCCTTCCCCTCGGCCGCCATGATCATGGCCAGCCGGGTGCGGGTGAGTGTGCGGAGGCCCTGCCAGAAAACCGACCCCCTGGCCTCGAGCCAGCGCAGCACCTTCTCGCACTGCCGCGCCGCGGCGGCGGTCTCGCCCTGACTCGCACACAGCTCGGCGCGGACCAGGCCGAGCCAGACCACCGAGTCGCTCTCCCGCACGCCGCGCCGGGCCTCGTCGCTCTCGGCCCGGTCCAGTTCGGCGCGCGCCCCCGCGAAGTCTCCGGTACGCATCCGGATGCCGGCCAGCTTGCCGCCGATGTACACCATGTCGCCCCATGCGGCCACGCCGTCGCCCTGGCGCGCCGCCTCCTCCAGGTACCCGGTCGCGGCCGGGTAGTCGGCCCGGAGCATGGCGAAGTCGGTCAGCTGGACCAGGGCGACGGCGATCCCCCAGGGATCTCCGAGCTCGCGAAAGGCGGCCAGGGCCACCGCGCATTCGGACTCGGCCTCTTGGTAGCGGCCCAGCATGGCGTGGAACCCGCCGCGCTGCAGCGCCACCGCCGCGCGGATCCACGGGTCCGGCGATACGGTGTAGCGCGCGATGGTGGCCAGGCAGCGTTCTGGATCGCGGTCGTACATCGCGAGCATCGGCTCACCCATGGCCGCCAGGGGATGAGAAGCCAGCCCATCCCCGGTCGATTCGGCCAGGTCGGCCAGGGCCGCGGTCAGCTCGGGCCGCACCGCGTCCAGCTCCCAGGCCGGGCCGGCCGCCATCAGCGCGCACACCACCCGGGCCTCGGCCATGCGCGATGACTGCTCGCCAGGGGTGAGGGCGAGCACGCCGCGAGCCAGCGTCTCTGGCTCACCCGGCTGCCCGCGCATCTGCCAGTACCAGGACAGGGCGAGCACGAACCGCAGGGCGGTGTCCCCGTCCCCGCGGCTGATGGTCCAGCGCAGCGCGGTGTGCAGGTTGTCCTGCTCGGCCATGAGCTCGCGCAGCCAGCGGACCTGGGTGGCGCCGCGGAGCAGCGAATCGGCGGTCTCGGCCAGGTCGAGGTAGTAGCCCGCGAAGGCATCGCGCAACCGCTCCGCCTCGCGGGCCTCGGCCAGTCGCTCTAGACCGTAGGCGCGCACCGTCTCCAGCATCCGGTACCGGGGCCCGTCCGCAGCGGGGCTCTCCGCAGAAATGATCGACTTATCGACAAGACCAGACAGGGCCGGGAGCACCGCGGCGGCCGGCAGCAGCTCGTCGGCACAGACCTGCTCGGCCGCGGCCAGGCCGGCACCGCCCGGGAAGACGGCCAGCCTGCGGGCCAGTATCTGCTCGGCTCCCGACAGCAGGTCCCAGCTCCAGTCGACGACCGCCCGCAGTGTCCGGTGCCGGGGCAGCGC
>JBAPYC010000810.1:0-2812 GCA_049284535.1 Streptosporangiaceae bacterium | reverse complement strand
CCGCCACCTCGGCCAGCCGCGGGTCGGCGCCGCCCCAGGCGTCGTTGAGCAGGTCCGCGCCGGCCTGGGCGACTACCTCACCAACCTCAGCGCGCCAGGTGTCCACGCTGATCACGAGGTCCGGGTGACGCTCGCGGACCGCCGCGACCAGGCCCGCGACCCGGTCGATCTCGGCGGCCGGGGTCACCTCGTCACCGGGACCCGCCCTGACCCCGCCGATGTCGACGATGTCGGCGCCGTCCGCGGCGGCCTGGCTGGCCGCATCGAGCGCGGCGGCGAACTCGCTGGTAGCGCCCTGGTCGAAGAACGAATCGGGGGTGCGGTTAATCACGGCCATGATGCCGAACGAGCCGGGTGCCCACGTCCTGGCACCCAGCCGGAGCGTCCGCTGGCAGCCGCCCGCCCCCTGGACTCCCACTGGATCGAGGCTATAGCACCCGCCCAGTTCGGGAAGAATCGCTACGTGCATTTCCTCAACGGGACAGCCCCCTCCCACGACCTGACCTACAGCGACGTCTTCATGGTGCCGGGCCTGTCGGCCGTCGGCTCCCGGCTCGACGTCGACCTGGCCACCACCGACGGCAGCGGCGCCACCATCCCGCTGGTGACCGCCAACATGACCGCGGTGTCCGGACGGCGGATGGCCGAGACGGTGGCGCGGCGAGGCGGCATCGCGATCCTGCCGCAGGACATCCCCGCCGACGTGGTGGCGGACGTGATCGCCTGGGTCAAGTCGCGGGACCTGGTGGTGGAGACCGCGCTGACGCTGGCCCCCACCGACACCGCGGGCGACGCGCTCAGCCTGCTGCCCAAGCGGGCGCACGGCGCCGTGGTAGTGGTCGAGGACGGGCGGCCGGTCGGGGTGGTCACCGAGGCGGACTGCCTCGGGGTGGACCGGTTCACCCAGCTGAGCTACGTGATGTCGGCCGATCCGTTCACGCTCCCCGCCGGGACCCCGCCCGAGCAGGCGTTCTCGTTGCTGCATGAAGGCCGGCACCGGCTCGCCCCGGTCGTCGGCGCGGACGGGCGCTGCACCGGGATCATGACCAGGACCGGGGCGCTGCGCGCGACCCTTTACTCGCCGGCCGTGGACGCCTCGGGGCGGCTGCGGGTGGGCGTGGCCATCGGGGTCAACGGCGACGTGGCGGCCCGGGCCAAGCTACTGCTCGACGCGGGTGCCGACGTGCTGGTGGTGGACACCGCGCACGGGCACCAGGAGAAGATGATCTGCGCGCTGAAGGCGGTGCGCGGGCTGAACCCGCAGGTCCCGCTGGTGGCCGGCAACGTGGTCACCGCGGCCGGGACGGCCGACCTGGTGGCGGCCGGCGCCGGCATCGTGAAGGTAGGCGTCGGCCCGGGCGCGATGTGCACGACCCGGATGATGACCGGGGTCGGACGGCCGCAGTTCTCCGCGGTGCTCGAGTGCGCGGCCGAGGCCCGGCGGCTCGGCGCATCGGTCTGGGCCGACGGCGGGGTCCGGCATCCCCGCGACGTGGCCCTGGCCCTGGCCGCGGGCGCCTCCAACGTGATGATCGGATCCTGGTTCGCCGGCACCTACGAGTCGCCCGGCGACACGTTCCGGTCCCCGGAGGGGCGGCTGTACAAGGAGAGTTTCGGCATGGCCTCGGCGCGGGCGGTGCGGCTGCGCTCGGCCAGCGACTCGGCGTTCGAGCGGGCCCGCAAGGAACTGTTCGAGGAGGGCATCTCCTCGGCCCGGATGTACCTGGATCCGGGCCGGCCCGGCGTGGAGGACCTGATCGACATGATCGTCGCCGGGGTGCGCTCCTCGTGCACCTACGCGGGCGCGCGCGACCTGGCCGAGTTCGGCGAGCGGGCCGTGATCGGGGTCCAGAGCGCGTCCGGCTACAGCGAGGGCATGCCGGTGCCCACTAGCTGGTGAGCCGGCCGCCGGTTATGCGGCTTGCTGTGCGGGCGCTGGTTGTGCGGGCGCTGGTTATGCGGGCGCTCAGCCGGTGGCGTTGAGCCAGCGGACCGGCGCGCCGTCGGCGGCGCGGCGGAACGGCTCCAGCTCGTTGTCCCAGGCCGTGCCCAGCAGGCGGCCGAGCTCGTCCTCCAGCGAGGTGCTGCTCGCGCCGTTGGCGGCCAGCAGCATCACTGACTTCAGCCGGTCCTCGGGCACCATGATGTCGCCGCTGGCCCCGGTGACCGCGGTGTAGATGCCGAGGTCGGGCGTGTAGCAGTAGCGCACGCCGTCACAGCCGGGCGAGCTGTCCTCGGTCACCTCGAACCGCAGCCGGTTCCAGCCGGCCAGCGAGGACGCGATCGCCCCGGCGGTGCCGGGCATCGCCTGCCAGGTGAGTTCGGCCCGCAGGGCACCCGGAGCGGCCGGCTGGCCGACCCAGGGCATGCTGACCTGCGCCCCCACTATTCCGGCAACGGCCCACTCGATGTGCGGGCACAGCGCCGGGGGCGCTGAATGAACGTACAGAACACCGTGCGCGGACACCGTGCCTCCTTGGTTGATGAGGTTCGCCTTCCCCAGCGGCCTCATCTACCTCGGCACGGACTGCTGCCCAGCTACATATTGTGCCTCACGCTTTGCGTTGACGCCAGCACTCCGGCCAGGAAAACCGCGTGAATTCGCAAACATGACCAGTGCGGCGGCAATGACGATACCTACCGCCGACCACGGAACGTAGTCACCGAGCCGGTCGTAGATGGTCTTGGCCGAGGCCGCGGGCAGGCTCAGCCGCACGCTGACCACGCCGTGCGATGACTGGCCCATCCAGGCCAGCAGCCGGCCGCGGGCGTCGAACGCGGCCGTGTCGCCGGTCAGCGCGGCCTGGACCAC
>JBAPYC010000809.1:0-2000 GCA_049284535.1 Streptosporangiaceae bacterium | reverse complement strand
CCGCACCAGTTCCAGGTCGGCCAGACCGGCAAGACCGTCTCGCCGCAGCTGTACGTGGCGGTCGGGATCTCCGGCGCGATCCAGCACCGGGCTGGCATGCAGACCTCCAAGACAATCATCGCGGTCAACAAGGACCCCGAGGCCCCGATCTTCGAGCTGGCCGACTTCGGGGTCGTGGGCGACCTGTTCAAGGTGGTCCCGCAGCTGCTCGAGGAGATCGGCAAGCGTAAATAGCGCTCGTTACATCTGTATCGGCGGTGCGGTTAGGCTGGATGAAGTCATGAACGCCAACCGCACAAGCCCGGTGTACCTGGACCATGCCGCGACCACGCCGATGCGGCCCGAGGCCATCGCGGCGATGACCGAAGAGCTGGCCCAGCTCGGCAACCCGAGCTCGCTGCACACCGCGGGCCGCCGGGCTCGCCGGGTGGTGGAGGAGTCGCGCGAGCAGCTGGCCGAGGTGTTCGGCGCCCGGCCCAGCGAGATCATCTTCACCAGCGGCGGGACCGAGGCCGACAACCTGGCCGTGAAGGGCCTGTACTGGGCTGCTCAGGATCGGGCCCGCCGCGGTCAGGCCCGCCGGGTGCTGACCACATCGGTGGAGCACCACGCGGTCCTGGACTCGGTCCGCTGGCTCGAGGAATCCCAGGGCGCCGAACCCGTCTGGCTGGCCGTGGACGCGACCGGGACGGTCCGGCCGCAGGTGCTGCGGGCCGCTCTGGAGCAGGCCCCGGATCAGGCCGCCCTGGTCAGCGTCATGTGGGCCAACAACGAGGTCGGCACGGTGCACCCGATCCCCGAGCTGGCCGCGGTGGCGCGCGAGTACGGCGTGCCGTTCCACACCGACGCGGTGCAGGCCGCCGCCCAGCTGCCGGTCGACTTCGCGGCGAGCGGGGCAGACGCGCTCACCGTGACCGGCCACAAGCTCGGCGGCCCGGTCGGGGTCGGCGCGCTGATCCTGGCCCGCGGCGTGAACCCGGTGCCGGTGCTGCACGGCGGCGGCCAGGAGCGCGACATCCGCTCCGGCACCCTGGACACGCCCGCCATCCGCGCCTTCGCCGTCGCCGCGGCGGCCTGCGCGGCCAGCCGGGATGACGAGGCCAAGCGGATCACCGCCCTGCGCGACGACCTGATCCGCCAGGTCCTGGCGGCCGTGCCGGACGCCCTGCTCAACGGCCCGCCGCCCGGCCCGGGCCGGCTGCCGGGCAACGCGCACTTCTCCTTCCCTGGCTGCGAGGGCGACGCCCTGCTCATGCTGCTGGACGCGAACGGGATCGCTTGCTCCACCGGCTCGGCCTGCACCGCGGGTGTCGCCGAGCCCAGCCACGTCCTGCTCGCCCTCGGCGCCGACCACGCCCGCGCCCGCGGCTCCCTGCGCTTCTCCCTGGGCCACACCTCCACCCAGTCCGACGTCGACGCCCTCGCCGCCGCCCTCCCCGAAGCCATCGACCGCGCCCGCCGCGCCGCCGCCCGCTAGCGCCCAGCCCGCCAGCGGGTCGGTGGCCCCCAGACCACACAAGACGGTGGTCGGTGGCCCCCAGACCCCTGAGTGGCGCCCAGCTCTCGCCCACGCCGAGGCGGCATCCGGCGGCTGGAGAGTGCTGCCGGGCCGCAGCGGTGATCGCGGGCGCGTAGCCTGGATGGGCGATGAGCGGTCTTCGGGTACTGGCGGCCATGTCGGGCGGGGTGGACTCCGCCACGGCCGCGGCGCGGGCGGTAGACGCGGGTCACGAGGTGACCGGCGTCCATCTGGCGCTGTCCGCCAACCCGTCCTCCTACCGGACCGGCGCCCGCGGCTGCTGCACGCTGGAGGACGCCCGCGACGCCCGCCGGGCGGCCGATGTGATCGGCATCCCGTTCTACGTCTGGGATATGGCCGAACGATTTCACCACGACGTCGTCGAGGATTTCGTGGCCGAGTACGCGGCCGGACGCACTCCCAACCCGTGCCTGCGCTGCAACGAGAAGATCAAGTTCGCCGCGGTCCTGGACCGGGCGGT
>JBAPYC010000808.1:0-19918 GCA_049284535.1 Streptosporangiaceae bacterium | reverse complement strand
TCGGCACGCTGACCGGCCGGCAGCCGCCGCAGCGCATCGTCCAGCGCGCCGGACAGCGGAGCATAGGCATCATGAGCCCGCCGCAGGCAGCCGCCCCGTGCGACGACCCACCCGCCGTCCGCGGCACGCGAGGCGGCCTCCTCCAGCAGCCGGGTCTTGCCCATGCCTGGCTCGCCGGCCAGCATCAGCACCGGTGGCCCGGTCCCGGCGAGGAGCTGACGGATCTGCGCCATCTCAGCATCCCGGCCGGCCAGCAGCCGGGCGGGCCGCCCCCGATCCCCCTGGCGTTCCCGCGCAGCTCGCAGCGCTGCCCGGTCCCGATCGGTCAGGCCCAGCACCTCAGCCAGCCGACCGGCGGCGGCAGCAGGCAGCTCCCGGTGATCTTGCTCCAGCTTGCCGATGTAATTTGCGCTGTACCCGGCCCGTTCGGCCAGTTCTTCCTGCGTCAGGCCCGCCAGCACCCGGTAGCGCTGTAGCAACTGCCCGCAGGTCGGCGGCGCGTCCTGGGCCTGCCGCCCGTGCCCGGCCCGGCCTGCACCCATGTCCGGCCCGCCCTTCACCGGGAAACCGCCCCGGCCCCGACCATGCTAACGCCGCCCAACCCGGCGCGGCCATACGCGCGGCGCCCCGGCCGGCACCTTGTCCGGGTCCCTTGTCCGGGTTTGTCCGTGGATCCCCGCCGGGAGGACGAGCAGGCTGTCACCCGTCCGCACACCCGGTCCTGCAGCCACAGGAAGTGACAAAAGTGACAGGCGCAGGCATCAGAACACGGCCATGAAAACCTAGCAGAGGAGAACAACCGATGACAGGCCACCAGGCATCACCAGCCCACGCCGGGCTCCCCGCCCCCCCAGCGGCCACGGCCCGTCCGCGCGACCCCGCAGGCCACCCCGCGACCGGCCGCCGACCCGCTGACCTTAGAAAACCGTCTTCACTGGGTGAGGGATGTGACTTACCAGGAGGACAAATCGCTAGTCAGGACCGGGAACGCGCCGCGCGTGATGGCATCGCTGCGAAGCCTGTCGATCAGCCTGCTGCGCCTGGACGGCCATGCGAACATCGCCGCGGCCAACCGCCACCACGCCCGCGACCCGCGGCGGACACTAAAGCTGCTTCAGTCCGCATGAACGACTTTGCCGGGTCCCTGGGCCACCAGTGAGGGGATAGATCGGCTTCCGGGCGTGTATGGCTCGGATGACCGCTGGATGCTCGAGTGCAGGCAGTCCGAGCAGCTCGCGACCGGTTCCAGAAACGGCCCACGCCCCAAGCCAGTCATCGGCTGCGTGCCTGCAGTGTCGTACGGTCGCGACCACGCGCCCATCAAACTCATCGGTCATGAAAGGTCTTCGACTTGAGCTGCCATCCGGACCTCACCTTCGGTAGTGAGGTCCGGAAAGCCAGTGACAAACCAAGTGACGACGGCCCCGGTTAACGCCGGACCGCGTCAGCGCCAGTCAGACAGCGTTACCGCCCTGGAACTGCCCTGACGCAACCCAGCGCGACCCTCTCGGACAGATCCGGCATGCATGGTAAGGAGAAGGTCTACGGTTCGATTCTGTAACGGGGCTTCAGGTCAGCAGGATTTTTCGAATTTATTTCGATCGGCTGATGCCAAGATCAAGTGACTAACTAAGCGGTGCCGGTTCCACTGGCAGCTCAAATAACGCGATGTGCTCGGATGCTTGCTTTCCTCTGACCTGTGATTATCCGCCTCTATGCCTTGGAGTAGCCGGGTATGCCCCGGATTGGGCCGCTGCCCGTCTCCGTTATCCAGAGAATGGCTTCGGTTCCTGGCTGCGCGCAGGCAGTCGACCCATGAAGCTCGCGCCTGATGACAGTCAGGGCAGCCTGTGGCCGTCACCTGCGAGCGTGCCCCAGCCGGACCGGTCGCAGCATCGAGGTGGCGATCCCGGACTGGTATCCGGGAGATGAGTTAAGGGCGGCGGTGTCACGCTGGTCCAAGTACGCGCTGACAACCAGCCGTAGGACCAGTGCCTTGATGGTCCGGCGGGTCGCCGGGCGGCCGGTCCTGCCGTGGATGGATCTGGCGGCCCAGCGGCGGACGATGTCGCGGTGCCAGCGCAGGATCGTGTCCGGGGTGACCAGCAAGCGCTGCCCCTGGGCGCCGCGCTTTCGGTATCACGCTGAGCAAGGTCGCGAGCAATGCCCGGTCCGTCCGGTGTAGGTTCGGGCGGCGCGGCTGTCGCTGTTGCAGGACGGCGAGCTGGTGGCGCAGGAGCAAGATCTCGGCGGCCTGCCACGCTTCCTCACGCCGGGACAACTGCAGCTACGAGGTCATCCGCGTGAGCAGGAGGAAGACGAACCGCAGGCACAGGACCGGTGATCACGGCCGGACGGCTAGGAGAGCAACTCTCCTGGTCACAGCCGCGGACGAGATTCTCGCCACGCACAACACAAAACGCGATCTTTCCGCAACCGGCTCATCCGGCCAATTCGCAGGTCACAGCACCTGTGGCGAGTACATGAAGCGGTAACCGACCAACCTCGCCGAGTACCGGATCTGCCGGAATCAGGTCCTCGGCGGACTCACTCACAAGTACTACGTCACCGCCTGACTGCCCACCGGTTACCCACCTCGAATCGTATTTCCGAGCGCCACAGCCCTCAGCGCCGATCGGTTTGCTGAGGCTGCCAGACGCCAGTCGTTGGGCCGTCTTGTCCCGCTGGTGCGGAGAAAGCGTGTGGCTCGTGAGGGAAGCCTGCTCATACGTATTCGCGTCGGCGCATCCAGGCCAGGGTCGCCCATCCCCAGACCGGAGGCAGGTAGGAGGTGAAGAACCGCTGGATAAGCACGGCCGCGACGGCCTGATCCTGGGGGATGCCCGCGGCCGTCAGCCCCGCGATCAGACCGGCCTCCACGACGCCGAGGCCGCCGGGGACGGGGACGGCGCCGCCGATGAGGCCTGCAAACGTGTTGACGGTGATCAGCGTCGCGATGCTGGCGTGCTCCCCGACCGCGTGCAGCGACGTGCCGAGAGCCAGGATGACCAGCAGCTGGGCCAGGGTCGAGCCGGCCAGCATGTAAACGAGCTTGCGCGGCTCGGTGGCGACGGTCTTGACGTTGGCCCAGATGTTCAGCATGTGCGGGCGGATCCGCCTGCTGGCCAGGCGCCGGAATCTGGGCACCAGGGCAATCAGCGCGGCGGCGATTCCCGCCACGAGAATGACCGCGAGGATGACCCAGACCGCGGCCTGGTGGCCGCCAGAACTCGACGGAGCCTGGAAGGACCCAGCGGCGAAGGGCAAGGCGACAAGAAATAGCAGGCCTTTGACGGTCCAGCTGGCCGTGGTCGCGATGGCGCCGGCGCTGACCGCGGCAGCGGCGTCATACCCCTGCCGCTGGAAGAACCTGACCCGGACGGCAAAGACGGCGACGTCGCCGCCGACCAGCGCGGTGAAGGTGTTGGACGTTTCCAGCGCGACGCAGCGGCCGAACGGGAGCTGGCCGGTGGCGGCGCCGAGCAGCGCCCAGCCTTCGGCGACCACCGGGAGCTGGGCGAACAGGAACGTCAGCGCAACCCATCCCCAGCTGGCGCCCTTGATGGCGGCCAGGGAGTCGCCGGCGCCGGACAGCACCCCGATGATCGCCCAGATTCCGATCAGCGAGCCGACAGCGAACAGCAGGTTGGCCCAGCTGACACGTTTGACTTCGGCCAGCGTTGGCATCTCGATGCCGGTCGCGCTAGCCACGGCTTGCCGCAGCCGGGGTAGCAGGTCCTTATCATCCTTGAGTCCGGCCACGGTGCCCGGGTCCAGCGCGGAGCGCTGCAGGTGCACTAGGGCGCCGCGGGCGGTGTCGGCCTCGAGCACCCGGGCCGCCACTGCGGCGGTACGCTCAGCACCCGCACGGACGGCCATCGCGGCCAGCGCTGCCGCCAAGTCAGTGTCGAGGCGGCTGGCCGGGGCCGAAGCGGACGCGCGGCGGAAGTTCCGGATGCAGATGCCCTGGTCGGACACGATGATGGTGTCGCCGCCGAGCGCCCCGTGGGCGATGCCGGCTTCGCGCAGCCGCAGCACGGCCAGCAAGGTCTCCTCTAGCGTGCCGTCCGTGAGGTAAGCGGTGTCGGTTTGTGCCAGGGTATGGCCAGCGGGCACCCTGGTGACTAGCGCCGCGTCGTTGCTGGGCCCGAACCGGCCGGCGGCGAGTACGTCAGGCACGACGACGTGGGCGCGCTCGGCCATCAACGTGAGGTAGGCCTCGTGCTCGACCTGCTGCAGGCGGTCCATGATGAGAGTGGGTCCCGAATCCCGGTAGATGGAAAAACGCCACAGTTTGGCCAGCACCCGGGCGTCGGAGGCGTCCCGGCCGTAGACCGACAGCTCGATCGCCTCGCCTGCTGGATCCCGGCCAGTGAACTGCTCGACTCCCCACTCCTGGCTGGGAGCCCGGATGACGTCCGCGACCGCGACGCGCAGGTCCGCGATCCACTCGGTGACTTCGGCCGCTGACGGCAGGCCCAGCGGTGAGCCCACGGCCAGGTGCAGGGCCGCCGCGACGCCCCAGCCGAGCGCCATGCTGGAGACGGCGTTCACCGGTAGCGCATGCCCGCCGGAGACCGCAGTCAACACGGCGACGGCGAGGCCAAACCACACCAGCCGGTGCACCGGGCGGCTCAGGTACGGAAGGGCAGTGGCCGCCACGGCGACCGCGACCGCGATCTGCGTGACCGGGTAGCCGGTGTTTACCCCAGACAGGTCGCTGAGCGGCGGCCGCCCGGCCGCCGGCCCCAGAACAGCGCCGAGCAAGATACACACACCCCAGGTCAGCACGGCGGCCACCGCGGTCCACCGGACCGCAGTCAGCCGCGGCACGAGCAGCCCGACGATAACCAGCAGCACGCTGACGCCGGCCGAGCCGACCCAGAAGACCGTGGTGACCAGCCAGCTGATCGCCGCGGGCGGCGGATGCACGGCGTGCACGATGCTCAGCTCGACCGCCGAGTTGGCCTTCATGACCGGGATGGACACTGCCACCACGACGACCGCGAGCCCCAGCCGGAATGCATCAGATGCCCGCCGCCGGGTGGTGCCGCCGCCCCGCGGTCCCAGCACCGCCGCGCGCAGCCGCTCCGCCAGCTGATGGTGTGCTCCGGGAGCGCCCTCGCTGGTCATTGCAGCCATCAGGCTCCTCCTGCGCGCGCCCAGCCCGGTGTCCGGGCCATCCATTGGCAGATGCCACAGGGGCGTTAGAATAGGCCTTTGCCCCAACCCGACCTTTCCTGACCGCCGTAAACGTCAGCAAACAACACTCAAGACGATCCCGCAATCCCGCCCTTCGCGCTCTCTGGCCAACAGCACTGTCGTCTGACTAACTCCACGGAGACCGTGATCGTCGGGCCGCTAGGCGCGGGCATTTCCGTATAGGGAGGAATCTGGGAGATCGCCGTCTGCCACGCCGTCAGGGTGGGGCCCGCTAACGCGCAGAAGGGCCAGTCGGCGGGCTGAGGCCCGATACGCCGCCTCGTGCGGCGCGGAACGGCCTCATCGTGGCGGGGCGTGCGCCTGAACGGCGCGCGCCGGCGTCTGGACATGCGCCAACGGCGCCCGGACGCGCCGGCTCCTGGCTTCAGCGTCTTGACAGCGATGAATGTCGTCATCGATTTGTCCCGTGGACCGGGCGAGCTAGGCCTGCGGCAGGCATGACTGGCTGCTTTCGCGGTTACGGCATGGGTTCTCTTGTCCCATTCACCGGTCCAGTCGGCAACGATCCGGGACGCGGTCCGCACGCCCAGGTCAGCCCAGCTTCACCGCCGTCCCGGAGGTGCTCACCATCACCATGTTGCTCCCCACGGCCTCGTAGTCGATATCAACCCCCACCACCGCGTCAGCGCCGAGTTGGGCCACTTGCTTCTCCATCTCGGCCAGCGCGTCGCTGACCCCGGAAGCGAGTTCGTTCTCGTAGGACTTGGCCTGGCCGCCGAAGATATTGCGCACGCCGCCGCTCACGTCCTTGAATGCGTTCACGCCGAGCACGCCCTAGGCGGTGACGATGCCAAGGTATTCGGTCACGGGGCGGCCCTCGATCCCGGGGGGTGGCCGTGATGAGCATGTACGTTCCTCCCTACTTTCGTCTGCGAGCGTGCGGTTCCCGATGTGCCGCCCGCAAGGGCCTGGATGCCGCCGGCACAGATCACTCAGTCTGGTCTCGGCGCAAACAGCCAGGCAGCGACTAGCTCCTCGCGAGATCGGCGGCCACGGGTCGTCAACAGACAAAGCCAGCCACACAGTGTGACGTCACGGGAATGCTCGACGTGGTTGCAGCGCCGGGAGTTTGCCGATTGGGGCCACGGACAGTTGCGTGTCGTCATCGCGGGCTGAATGCGGATCATCCGGCTCTGGCGTGGCCGCTAGCCTTACCCATCACCCAGCGTGACGCTGCGTCGGTCCGGCCGGCCGCGCCCAGACCGGGATGATGACGTGCCAGGGCGGTTCCGGGCAGGCTGGGTTCATGAACGTGGAAGGCTTGAGCGGCCTGGCGGACCGGATCATCGCGTGGGCGGATCGCCTGCAGCGCAAGCATGGTGTGCTGGGGTTTCCCTACGCGGTGGTGAAGAAGTACGGCGACGATGAGGGCGGACGGCAGGCGGCGCTCATCACGTACTACGGATTCCTGAGCATCTTCCCCCTGCTGCTGCTCGGAGTGGCGATCCTGTCGCGGGTGCTGGCCGATCATCCCGACCTGCGTCAGCGGCTGATCACCGCGATCGTGCCGCAGGCGCTGCGGTCCACGGTCGAGCATTCGCTGGCCACCTTGCCGACGTCGGCAATCCCGTTCGCGGTCGGCCTGGCCGGTTTGCTGTTGTCCGGAACTGGTGTTGTGTTCTCGGCCTACCAGACGCTGAACCATGTCGCGGCGGTCCGGTATCGCCTTCGGGCTGGTTTTTTCTCACGGTACGTCCGGGTGTTCGTGGTGCTGGCGATGCTGCTGGCGGGGGCGGTGGCAACCGGTGCGCTCACGGTGGTGGCCACCGCGCTGCCCAGCCAGCCCGGCGTGCAGCGGGCGGCCGCGGTGCTCGGGTCGGCGCTGGTCGTCTTCGCGGTGCTGCTGTTTGGTGCCAAGCTGCTGCTCGCACGGCCTTCCCCGGTCAGGGCGCTGTGGCCGGGAGCCATTATGGGCGCGGCGGCGGTGACGGTCGTGCTTAACGCCGGGGCGCCGTTGCTGGCCAGGCTGGTGACCAAGGCCGGACCCGTCTATGGCAGCTTCGCCACCGTGGCGGGTATGTTCGCCCTGCTGTACCTGGTCGGGCAGGCTCTGGTGTACGCGGCCGAGGTGGCAGCCGTCCGCTATGCGCGGCTGTGGCCACGCGCCCTGGACCCGAACCGCCCAACTGCGGCCGATGCCCGCGCGCTGGCCCTGCTGGCCCGCGAGCAGGAACGCATCCCCGCCGCCCGCGTCGAGACCCACCTCGCAGCACGTGGCTCCTCGCCAGCCAATGATGCTCCACCATAACGCGGCTACCGCAGCCGCCAGCCGGGCCTCCGGGCAGGTGGCCAATGCTGATCTCCACCGCTCGGTCGCCGTGGCCATCATCGCCTTGCTGCTGCTGGGGGTGCTCGCCCGTTTGTGGGTCAACTCGGAACGGCCAGGGAATCGGAGATCCCGGGGACGACGAGTTGACCACGGCTGGCTACGGCTACGGCATGCGGCGAGGTCGGCCGTCACGCCGCTCGCCGCTCGCCGCTTGATCCTGTTGGCAGGCGCGGCGCATTGGTGTCCTGCGCAGGCCGATCACAGGTCCGCGTGGGTGCCTCCATCGGCGGCTAGCTGAGCGTTCACGGCGCGATCGACGTTTCCGTGGATATTGTCGCCGCCGATGCGATCGAGGACGCCGTCGCGGGCCAGCACCGCGCGGACCGCGGGCTTCAGCCGGGCGAGCCGCAGGGTCATGCCGGTTTGCTCTGTGAGCCTGAGGATCTCCCGCATCTTCGCCGACCCCTGCGAGTCGATGAAGTCCATCCCCCCGCAGTCGAGCACGATCCCGGTGACGCCCGGCGCAGACATCGCCACCTCCCGGATCCGGTCCTCCAAGGCGTCTGCGGTCGCGAAGAACAGGCCGCCGTCCAGGCGCAGCACCGTGACCCCGGTGAGCTGCTCGTCCCCTGGATGCTCGTCAAGCTCCCGGAAAACCTGAGTACCTGGCTCCCGTCCCAGCACGGGCATGGGCGGGTGAGTCGCCACAGCGATCAGCCAGATCAGCGAGAGGCCGATTCCGATTATCACTCCGGCGAGCACGCCGACCAGGAGCGTGGCGATGATCGCGGCGACCGCGATCCAGAAGTCGAAGCGCACTACCCTGGCGAGACGGCGCATCTCGGGCACGTCCATCATCCCCATGACCACCGCCTCGATGATCAGGGCGGCGAGCACCGGCTTGGGCAGAACCGAGAAAACCGGCGCCAGCACCAGCAGGGTCGCCAGGACGATCACGCCGGTGGTGAGCGACGCAAGCCCGGTGCGCGCGCCCGAGTGGTCGTTCAGCGAGCTCGCGGACAGACTCGTCGAGACCGGCATCCCTTCAAACAGGCCAGCGCCGACATTCGCCATTCCCTGGGCGACTGATTCCTGGTTGATGTCGATCCGGTAGCCGTGCCTGGCGGCGAAGGTCCTGGCATCGCCGGCCGTCTGTGAGAACCCGATAAGGACCAGCGCTACCGCGGCGACCGCAACCGTGCTTGCATGACTTCCAAGTTCCGCGCGGGGAACCTGGAAGTCCGGCAGTCCTCGTGGCACCTCGCCGACCAGGGCTACGCCATGGGCGCCCAGATCGAAAAGCCACGATGCGAGCAGACCGCCGACCACCAGTACCAGTGCACCAGGGACTTTTGGCGCGACCAACCGCACGCCGAACACGACGACGAGCGAGACCACGCCGACGAGAATGGTCACCAGGCTGGAATCGCCGAGCGACCCGAACCAGGACCGCAGCTCCTGGAGCGGATTCGAGCCGGTGACCTTCGTCCCCGTCAGCTTGGGAAGCTCGCCGATCACGACATCTATCGCCGCGCCGAACAAGAAGCCGGTGACCACGGCCCGCGAGAGGAACTGCGCGATCCACCCCATTCTCAGCACCGCGAGCAGAAGGAACAAGAGCCCAGAAGCGAGAGTAATCGCGGCCACGAAGGACGCCACGTTCTCGGTTCCGGTGATTCCAGCCACTGCGACCGCGCTCGCCGCGACGGCCGCAAGCCCCGAACTCGGCCCGGTCGAGATCTGCCGGCTTGTCCCGAAGGCCGCGTAAAGGATCGCGCCGGCGGCCGCCGCATACAGCCCGTTCTGCAACGGGACCCCGGCAATCCCCGCGTAACCGAGATTCTTCGGCACGACCAGGGCCGCGACGGCGACCCCAGCGATCAGGTCACCCCTGAGCCAGCTGCGCTCGTAAGAACGGATCCATCCGATTATCGGGACAAAACGCCATCGATCGTGCGCCGGACCTGGCGGCCTCCCGCTCACCGGCCCGCCTGAAGGGGATACCGGATCGATGAGACGCACCAGGCCAAGGCTGATTCTGACGGCCTGCCGACGGCTGTTGCGTCATCCCCGGCGCCCTCGCCGCAGACATCCGCGAGATGGCGCAGCCTGGACCGTTTCATGGAGGGCTTTGGCGCGGGGCCGCCCGCGCGGTTCCGTGGCACCCAGATATGTAGCACGCCCGGGGAGACGGGACAGGTCACCGGCGCCGGCAGCGGGAGGGCCCCGCCGTCGACCCCGACCGTGATCTCGGCCGCGTCGGCGGTGATGTCGATCTCCTGCGTGGTCAGCGCGCTCAGTCCGGCGGCGTGGCGGTTGCCGGACAGGCCGGCGGCGTGCCGGGCGGTATTTACCGTGACGGCGGTCACGCGGAGAACGCCGCGATCCAGCCGGACGCGGCGGCCCCAGCCGGCGATGCGGCCGGTTCGGTACGGGTTGTTGGCCACCAGGGAGCGCCCGCGGGCCGTTGATCTCGGTGCCGTCCGCCCGCGGAAAAGCACGACGTTGTCCATTGCCCGATTGTCGGATTCCAGCGGCCCTGGTGCCTCGCCCTACTCAGGGTGAATTAACGATGAATATCGCGGAAACTCTGGCGGCCCGGTTCGTGAACGGGCGTCAGCCAGATGGTTCACGGCGCGCACGGCGCTTCCGGGCCGCACAGCACGTGCCGCATCAAGGCAACGAAAGGCAAGTCACGGTTACTCACGGGAGCCAGCCTGTCAGCGACCTGCTCTCGCGTCGAGGCAGAGGCCAGAATCCGCCTGCTATACCCGAGGCCAGCGTTCACGTGGTGCCGACAACCAGGTCCCGCGTCACCCGGGGGAGGGTGATGACGCAGTGGGCTTCCCCTCGTAACGTGGACACATCGCCTTAAGGAGGGCGGCGATGGGAGAGACACGCGGGCTCCAGCTCAGAGGCCTGTTTGCTAGGCCGAGTCGCCTTGGTGGGGACATTAGTGGGGGACTAACAACAACAGGCCTCCCGGCCCAGCCAAGATCAAGATCAAGATCATGTATTAATCGGCCCCTCATCGGTCCGCAGGGTGAGACGGTCTAGGCGCCTCTGTGATGGACTTGTTTGACTTCCTAAGGATCACCAGCGTGGCGCGCTGGATCGACCGGCTCACCAGGTGCCCTGAGCCGTAGCGGCCATATCTCGGCGATCCGCGGCGAAGCCCAGCCGCGCGACGCGGCAGTGTCCTCGCCAGCGGGAACGGGCGCGCGGCCACCCGAGGCGGCGGCCCGGTGATCGAGCTGGAGTGCGGGATCACGGTGTACCCGGCTCGCGACGAGCAGGGCCGCTGGCGAGCGGTCTGGCACGAGAAGGTCATGCGGCAGCTGTGCGAGGCGGCGTCGGAGGAGAGAAGCTGTCCGCGAAGCTGGAGAAGGTCACCGAGCGGCTGGAAGCCGACGGCCCCCAACATGACGCTCTGCGGCGCGGACCTGATTGCGTACTACCTGTCCGCTGACCGCCTCCCCGTCCAGCGGCAGTGGTCCCGCAAGCACGCCCATGCCCAGCGCCGGTTGTGCGAGCGGTTCGCCGTCCCGGTCATCGCAGGCATCCGCTGCGAGGACATCACGACGAGGCGCATGCAACAGTTCGTTAACGCCGCCCCGACGCCGAGGGAGGGCGGCCGGGTCCGGGCATGATTGAGACCATCACCCCCGACGGCCTGGCCGTCCGCCGCGCCCTGGACGCCGAGCCGCGCACCGGCCAGCGCCGCTGGACCACGCGTCCCTTCCTGTACCGGAACTACGGCGACGCCGAGCTCGGCTACGCCGTCACCGACCACACCGCCCAGGGCCGCACCGTCCACACCGGCCTCGCCGGCACCTAGGACCGCCAGCACGCGTACGTCGCCCTGACCCGCGGCACCGACAGCAACCTGGCCTACGTCTTCACCGTCTCCCCGAAACCAGCCGACCCGGAGCTGGGCCCGCGGCCAGCACCCGAGCTCGCCCGCTTCGACAAGATCCAGGCCGAACGAGCGGGCTTTCCCGCCCCGGTACCCGTGCCTGCCCCAGCGGGCCAGGCGCTGGCCGTGCTGTCAGCTGTACTCGACCATGACGGCCAGCAGCTCTCGGCCACCCAGACCCGTCACCAGGCCCTGACCGACGCCGATCACCTGGCCCTGCTGCATGCGATCTGGACCGCCGAGACCACCCCGGCACGCGAGCAGCACTACCGCAACCTGCTCCTGACCGCCCTGCCACCCGGCTACCGCGCCGAACCCGGCCACCAGGCCCGATGGCTGTGGCGCACCGTCCGGGCCGCCGAGCTCACCGGCCTGGACCCCGCCCAGGTCCTGACCGAGGCCATCGCCGCCCGGGACCTGGCCGGCGCCCGCGACATCCCCAGCGTCATCGACGCGCGCCTCCGGCATCGGCCCGGCTCCCTCGTCCCGCTGCCATCGCGGCCATGGTCCAAGCAGGTTCCCGCGATCGCCGACCCCGAGCGCCGTGCCTACATCGCCGAGGTCGCCGCGATGATGGACGCCCGCAAGGACCGGATCGGCGAGCACGCCGCCGAGCACGCCCCGCCCTGGGCCATCAACGCGCTCGGGCCGGTACCCGGGCACCCGGTTGACAGGCTGGACTGGCAGCAGCGCGCCAGCTCCATCGGCGCCTACCGGGAACTGTCCGGCTACCATCACCCAACCGACCCCATCGGACCCGAACCCAGCACCGCCACCCCCGACAGCCGAGCGGCCTGGTACGAAGCCCTGGCCGCCCTCGGCCCCGTCGACGGCCCCGACGTCCGCGGCATGCCCCACGGCAGGCTGCTGCACCTGCGCGAGGCCTACCCAGTCGAAACCGCCTGGGCCCCAGCCTGGGTCGGCGACGAACTCCGCCAGGTCCGCACCGGCGCCCGCGATGCCGCACTAGCCGCGGCCCGGGCCAACTCTGAAGCCGTCGCCGCCGGACGATCCCGGCCGCCACCAGGCAGCGTCCCGGCACCGGCTCCTGGCGGCCAGCTACCGGGCCCTGCACCACGCCTACACCGAACGCGAGAGCGTGTTCGCCGGCGTCATGGCCGACCGGGCCGACTGGGAATCCGCCACCCGCGCCCAGCGCCAGCTGGCCATCGCTGCTGACGCCGAACTGCGCCGCCGCCATCCCGGCCAGCCCTTCGCCCCGCTCCGTTCGGCCGAACCCCGGGCCACCACCGACGCCCAGCGCGCCGAACTCACCCCGACCGCCAGCCACCGCCCTACCGAACCGAGCCAGCGGATCAAAAATCTCGCCGCCGCCCGCCAGACCTTTATCAGCCGGCTGGCTGACCGGCAGAGCCTTTTGGTCCCGTCCGAGGACCCTGACTACGGCAATCTGGGTCAGGTGTTCCCACCCTGGATCGGCCTATCGGATAATGCGATCCTTCAGCCGCCTGAGCTGCAAATTCCGCCCTCGCCTCAGGTCATGCAACGGGCCTTGGACCGCGACGCCGAGTGGGAGGCGGCAGACTGACCTGCTACGCGAGCGGTGTACGTTCTCTGCTTCACCAGATAGGGGCATCAGCCCACCGGGCGGACCTCCGGTATGACCGGGGAGGTGCGAATCGCGCTCCCGGCCGGAGTTGGAGGGAAACGCGGTGCCTCCGGCCAGGAACGCTTTACCGAACGTCAGTTTGCCTTCTCCTCCTCGTCGCCTGGCGCATCGGGATCAGTTCCGACTCGGGCCGAGGCGACCATAGGCAGCAGCCTGACCACCTCGTTCCATCCTTCCCGCCAAGCTTCGGCACGGACCTCGGCGTCCCGGGCGACCTGAGCGGCGGCGGCCCGGGCCCGATCGGTTTCCTGATATGCCTGAAGAGCCTCGTTGTGCCAGTACTCGATCTGCTCCCTGAGTAGTGCGGTGTGCCTGATGGAGCGTGCAGTTGCGACGCACCATGTGACTAGCGCAGCGAAGATGACCCAGGCGAGTATGGCGAGCGGACTCATGGGTCGCCCTCCGCGATGCGGAGGACTGTCCGATGGTTACTTTCCGCCGGCCCCTTGCATAGACGTCGGGCGGATGTAGGGTGATGCATAGCTTCAACTCCTGTTCGCTTCCTGGTGACTCGGGCATGCTTGTTGAAGTTCGCCTTGGGCCGACGGGTGCATCCGTTGGCCTTTGGCATTTGCGGGCTTCGCGGTGGTCCTCTGGCGTTGCCGAGCAGGACGGCCCGGTGAACGACAAACGGCGGGCGAGCTATCTGGTAGCCCGGCCCGCCGATCATGTTGTTCCCCACACACTCGAAGAACTCTTTCTCTTCTAGTAGAAGCTAGGTTCGCTCAGAGCGCAATAGCTGATGGCATCCCCAATGGGATTCCCATTTTGCTGGACTGTGCCGTCCAAGGATCACTAGGCTTCTGTCAGATCGCAGGCGGCCGGACCTTACGCCCTCAGAAGGAGCCGACGGATGCCTGAGCGTGGCAGTCCGAATCTCGCCCGTCGTCAGCGGCTGGGCAAGGAACTGCGTCGACTGCGCGAGCGAACGACCAGCATGACGGGTGACGAGGCTACGACCCAGCTGGGCTGGGCCTCGAACTCCAAGCTGAGTCGCATCGAACTCGGTCAGACGGGGGTGAAACCAGCTGACTTGCAGCAGATCCTGGACTTGTACGGCGTAAGTAGCGAGCACCGGACCGAGCTCACCGCGCTCGCCGAGGAATCCCGGCGGTCCGGGGCGGCCCCGCCTGCCGGGATCCGGTTGCCCGAGCAGCACGTGGCCTTGCTGGAGGCTCAGCGTGACGCGCAATCAATCTGGCTGTGGGCTCCCCAGGTGATCCCAGGCCTATTCCAGACCGAGGAATACGCGCGTGCGCTGCTAGCGGCATGGGTGACTGAGTTCGCGCTGCCACCAAGCAATGTCGACCGCCTGGTCCAAGGCCGCGCACTGCAAGAGGAGGTAGTGCTCCGCCGCGATCCGCCGCCTCAAGTATCCATGGTCCTCGACGAGTCCGTATTGCTTCGTGAAGTGGGCGGCGCCGACGTGATGCATGGTCAGCTAAACCACCTCGCCAAAGCTACCCGCCAGGCGAACGTTGAAATCCGCATCTTGCCATTGACAGGCCCTCACCTTGAGACGGCAGGCACCTTTGTTTATCTGAAATTTCCTCAAATACATAGAGTGCCCTTGCAGGATACCGTCTTTTACGATCACCTGACCGGCATGGAAATGCTGGATGACGAGGGTGACGTTCATCAGTACAGTGTCATCTTCAAGTCACTGACCAGAAATGCTCTCTCTCTGTCTAAAACACGGTCACACATCGTGGCGGCGGCCGATGGGCAGTGGCGCTCGTAGCTTGCGTTGTCACGCTGACGTGGCACTCGGTGCTGTGATGGGCACCCTGAATCAGGTGCCGCGGGGTGTGCGGCGCCGAACGCTGAACTTGTCTGCCTCGCCCATGCGCAGAGGAATCACGCTCACGGCAGCGGCGGCAGAAGTAACGAATCGGGTATGGTTCCCATAACAGCCCGACACGCCCCACCGCATTTAGCCAAGAAACTCCCGCGCGACGGTGAGTGCCTGCGCTAGGTTGGCAATGTGAGACGGCCCTTCTGGAACGCGGCGAAAAGCGGACGCTACTACCGGCAGCATGGCATACTCCCCAGCGATATTACTCAGGCGGGATGGCTGAAAAGTTCCTACTGCGGCTATAACAACAGCTGTTTCGAGATTGCACGGCTGGGCGAAAATCGAATTGGTGTTCGAGACACCAAAGACCGTGGCGTCGGGCCTGTACTAGTGTTCACTCAAGCTGAGTGGACCGCGTTCCTTGCCGGGGCCAAGGGTGGGGAATTCGACCCGCTCTGACGCAATCGTCCCCCCTCCTTCTGGGGGGCCTAGCTAAAGGGGCCTCAGCTTCGGCTGCTCTGCCCCAGCGGCTACCGGCAGCCCCCCGTATGCACCGCGGCCGACGCCGGATTGCGCTATGTTTCCGCGAAGATCTGGTCCATGACTTCTGCGCCAGTCGTGATGACGGGTCGTAGCTCGCGGCGTGCGCGACGGCGTCGATGAGGACCCTGGTCTGCTCGCCGAGCCAGCTGGTCTAGGCCGTGCCGGACCGACCGGGCCCGATGTCCAGACTCCGGTCGTTCAGGCGCCCGTCGCCGTCGCGAGTCATTGCTCTTCCGATCCGCATGGCGTTAGTATTGAAATTTGCAGATACCCGAGGAAACAAGCAAAAATCGATGTTTTGCTCGATGGGATACGCACTTGATTCACTGACCGTCCGGGTATTGCTTGCTCCCTACCGACGGACCCAGCCGTGCACCCGCGCAAGTGAAGGAGCCCGCATCATGGTCACCAAAGCTCTCCTGGTACGTCTCGAGGCCCTGCCGGGCAAGGAGGCCGAACTCGCAGACTTCCTCACCGGAGCGCGGCCGATCGTGATGGAAGAGCCAGGCACCATCGCCTGGTTCGCCATCCAATTTGGCCCCTCGACCTTTGGCGTGTACGACGTGTTCCCCGACGACGGAGCCCGAGACGCTCACCTCGCCGGCGGCGTGGGCCAGGCGCTCGGACCCAACACCGGCGTGCTCTTCTCCGAGCCGCAGATCGAGAAGATCGACATAATCGCTGACAAGCTCCCGGGGTAACCGGCTGCGCACTGTCGCTGATCATCGGGGCGGTGGCGCTGGTGCTGTCGGTGACGTCCGGCTCGATTGCCGCGCTGTCGGTCTTCCTGGTCAGCATCGCGATGGCGGGCGCCCTCGCCTACCGTTCCGGGCCAGTGCCTCGCGGGCGGTGCCGGTGGCGCTGGCCGGCGGCGCGATGGGCTTGATCAACGCCCTGGGTAACCTCGCCGGCTTCGTCGGTCCCTCTGTCGGCGGATTCCTGTAAGACGTCAGCGGCGGCAGTTTCCTGTCGACGGCGGTGGTGCTCGCGGTCGCGCTGGTGCTCGGCGGCCCGGTGATGTTGACCCTGCGCAGGCAGGCCGATAAGCCCGTACTCGTGGCCGAGCCCGAAGCCGCCACCGCTGCAGCGCGGCCGGAGGCGGCCGCTTCACCGCGTCCCGAAGCTCCCCGCGGCCGGTGATGGTGTCGTGAACAGCAAGGCCGTAAGCGGCCAGGTAGTGCGGCACGCAGGGTCCGCCGGTGCCAGGTGAACGCCCGCATGGCAGGTGCGCTCCAGCCCTGCCTGCGTCACCACTTGGTATGGCTCTCGTTTGACACCAAAACGGAAGTTGATGTTCCTGTGGACCCGCCTTCGTGACCACGATTGTGACCAAGACTCTTCGGAACGAGCCCGACGTGATGAGACGGGTTGAGACGGCACGGTGTCGTCGGCTGAGGCCGGCATAGGTGTGAGCGACAGCCGGGATGGGGTGCGGCGGCGCCCGGCTTGCTCATAACCCAGCGACGTGCGCGCACCGCCAGGTAAGAAACACGGTGCAGCATGGAAGTGCAGCAACTGCATCGATCTTCAGCGGCTAGAGCTGACCCGTTACTCGGGGATGAGCTGCCTGAACGGCCTTCAGCGACCGTCTTGCCCCTAGATGGTAAGGAGAAGGTCTACGGTTCGATTCCGTAACAGGGATCCCGAACCTACGAACGAAGACGCCACTCCATCAGGCTAGATGCCGATCGGGTGGCGTTCTCGCTTTACCGGCTGTCTACGGTCCTAACCGGTCATCTACGGGTGTCTGTGCCGAATGCGTGCCGAAATTCTCAGCCCTCGCCGGTCGGCTCGGTGCCGTCGTCGGCGCCGGGGTCGCCGTGGGCTTCTTCAATGCGGCGCTTGGCGATGTCGTCTTGCCCGTCGAGGCACTTGGCATAGATCTTGAGCAGGATGGCCACGCTGTGACCGGCCCACTCGGCGACCTGGGCAGGCGGTATGCCGCCGTTGAGCCATGTCGAGTCGCACGTGATGCGATCTAGGAGCTTGCATTCTCTGATCGACAAAATGTTGTCTATGCGGCTGCTGGCTGCGCCTCGATGCCGACGTGCTGGAACAGAGTCTGCATGCCGATGCGGAGGTTCTCATAGTCGCGGTCGATGGCGGTCCAGGTCGCGGGCTTGCGGCCGGTGCGGGGGCTGCGGACCCCGGCCAGGATCGGCGCGATGACATGGTCGCGGAGGGCGAGCAGCGCGGCGATGACGCGGGCCCCGTCCGGCGGGACGTGGTAGCGGCGGGTCCGGCCGGGTTTGGTGATGAGCTGCTTGCCGCGGAGCTTGCGCAGGTCATAAGCGGCCTGCCGGGTGGTGTAGCCGTCGTGGCCGGTGATCTGGCCGACCTTGGCGGCGTGCTCGGCGGCGGTGAACCCGCCGGGGGCCGGGGCCAGGGCGAGCGCGGCGGACAGGGCGGCCCGGATCCGCGGCTTGTTCAGGTCGATCCCGGCGATCCTGCGGTCCCCGGCCTGGGCGGGCAGCGGCAGCTCATCCAGCACCCCGTCGGGCAAGAAACCGGTATCGGCGCAGTCCAGCGCGGTGGCGAACCGGTCCGCCATCCCGGCCAGCCGGGTGATGATCTGATCGAAGTACTCCAGGCTGCGGCGGCAGCGCAGCTCCTTGGCGTTGTGCACGGTGGCCTCGAAGCGCAGCACGTGCTCGCCCTTGGTATAGGCCTTCAGCTGCAGCCGCCCGAAGCTGATCCGGAACCAGCTCAGCCCGTACCGTGGTTTCCCGGTCACGATCTCCTGCGCCGGCGGCCCGTCCTTGCGGGATCGGTGCGGCCGGGTTTTCAGGCCGAAGATGGTGCGGACCGCCGGGATGTCCAGCCGGGACCGGGTCCGGTCCCGCACCCGGCCGGACAGCGCCTCCATCTGCGCGCCGGACTTGAACAGCAGGTCGCGGGAGTACTCGGCCTGGTAGACCGAGTAGCCGTAGCGGAACCCGCTGCGCTCCTGCTCCTGCAGATCCAGCCCGAAGCACAGGCAGGCGCTGTAGATCCACCGGTCACAGACCTGGCCCAGGCGCCCTATAGCCGCATCACGCGGCCAGGCATCTGCGACCCGGGCCAGGCCCTGCGGATCCGCGATCTCAGTAAAACAGTTGCCCTCCTTGGTAAAGCCGATGCCCTCGGCCTGCGCCGCGACCGCGACGTACTCGTGGCCGTTGAGGATCACCTGCGCGCCGAACGGCGGATGCCCGGACATCTTGATCACCAGGTGCCCGAAGGCCGGGTCCATGATGTGGAAGCTGTAGTGATAGACGTGCTCCCTTTTCTTCTCCAGCCGGGTGATGACCCCGCGCGCGGAGCGGTGCACCTTCCACACGCTCGCCGGCGCCCTGGCCGCCAGGACCAGGAACACCCCGGGCGACACCGAGTTCTCCTCCAGGTACTGCTCCGCGATCAGGTGCTTGCGCTCCCCGGCCCTGCAGAAGATCACCGGCACGCCGTTCGCGGCCGCCCAGGCCTTGACCCGCCGGGCGAACCGGCCCGCCATCCGCATCAGGTGCGTATCATCCAGCTGGTCATCGCTGCCGTGCAGCCGCCGCCACCAGCACCGGAACCCGCCCGGGTTATGACCAACCGGGAAGAAGGCGTTCAGCACGACCCGGTCCACGCAGTCATAGCTGCCAGCCAGCAGGTCCCCGTACCGCTCAGCGAAATCATCAGCCACCCGCTGACCGTAGGACTCCGCGGCTCCTCACGTCAGCCGGACTGCCCAGAAGGGGGCCACTCCTTCCGGGCGAAGTCCCGGACGGAGCGTAGCGACCCTTTGGGGCGACGACTCCGACAGATGAGCTGAGTTTCTCAGGCTGCGGCGGGCAGCCTGGCGTCGGCGAGGCGCTGGTCGATGTGGCGTTCGATGGTGCGCAGGGCCTCGCGGAGCTGGGGTGGGGCCTGGGGCTGGCCGGCCGTGAACAGCGGGGCCAGGACCCGGTCGTGGACTTTGGTGTAGAAGATGGCGAACTTCAGCCCGTCGGGGGTCAGGTCGTAGGTGTTGGCGTGGGGCCCGGCGGGTGATCAGCCCGTTGCGGGCCAGCCGGGCCAGGTCGTAGGAGGCCTGGGTCATCGTGTAAGGGGTGCCGAGCAGTCCGGTCATCAAGGTGCGCAGGCTCTTGTTGGTGATGCCGGTGACGGCGCCGGTGGTCTGGCATAGGGCGCCGGCCAGGGCCTGGACCCGAGAGTCGCCAAAGCGCATGGCTGTAGCTCTCCGCCCGTCGGCGGTGACCGACGGGTGCGCGATCCGCTCGAAGACTGGATTCGCAAGGACGCAGCCCTGGCCGGCTGGTTCAGTGTGCAGCAGCCGGTCGTTGATCGCACGCGCGGCCTGCTGGAGTTCGTCCAGGTTGTGCAGGCGGCGGCCGATCCGCAGGTCGGTGGGTGAGTTGATGACGGTCTCGATGCGCAGCGCCCGGCCGTCCTTGAGGTTATCTTTAGCGGCCGCGTCAGCCGGGGCCGTGACCTGCGGCGTCCCGTCGTGGACAGTGTCGCCGACGAGACGCTCGCGGCCCGATCCCGGCTGTTTCACCACTATGGATCGTTACCTGA
>JBAPYC010000807.1:0-15316 GCA_049284535.1 Streptosporangiaceae bacterium | reverse complement strand
CGCTGGCGCTGCGCGGATCCCTGGCTGGCGTGCCCCGGGTCCCCGCGCCGCTGATGACGCCGCCGGGCCGGCGAACCTACCAGCAGATCCGCTACCGCGAGTCCGGCGGCGTCGGCTACCTGGAGTTCTGCTTCCCCGGCGGGGCGATGAGCACCGGGCAGTGCCACCGCCTGCTCACCGCCTACCGGCACGCCCAGGGGCGCCCGGTGAAGGTGATCGTACTCGGCGGCCCCCGGGACTTGTTCGCCAACGGCATCCATCTCAACGTGATCCAGGCCGCCGATGATCCGGCCGAAGAGTCCTGGCGGAACATCAACGCCATCGATGACCTGGTCCAGGCGATCCTGACCACCACCGGCCAGCTCACCGTGGCCGCGCTGGCGGGTAACGCCGCGGCCGGCGGCATGATGCTCGCGCTGGCCGCTGACCAGGTCTGGTGCCGGGCCGGCGCGGTCCTGAACCCGCACTACCGGCTGATGGGCCTGCACGGCTCGGAATACTGGACCTACACCCTGCCCCGCCGCGTCGGCGCGCAGGAGGCAGCCCGGCTCACCGCCGCATGCCTGCCGGTCAGTCCCGCCTCCGCGCTGCGATCCGGCCTCGTCAACCGGGTCATCGCCGCCGACCCAGCCGGCTACCGCGAACAGGTGGCGGCCCTGGCCGAACAGCTGGCCCGCAGCCCCGATTACCCGGCGCGGCTAGCCGCCAAAGCGCGGCAACTCGCCGCGGACGGAAAACAACGGCCGCTGGCCACCTACAGAGCCGCCGAGCTGACCATCATGCGCCATAACTTCTCCGGCCCATCCGAGCCATACGCCCAGCTGCGCCAGGCCTTCGTCTACAAGGACAAGCCACCGCACACACCACCCCACCTCGCCCGGCACCGGACCCATCCCCGGCCCTTCAATCCCGAGCGGCCCCGGGCCCAGCGGACCACCACCGTCCTGGCCGGCTAGCTGATCCCCTACCCAGTCCGGCGCAATCGCGCATCAGCTGTACCGCGCCGACCTGATGCGGCGCACTGGCAATGCCGGGAAGCCAGCAGCGCTTTGCCCTGCAGGTCAGTCTCTGCAGACAACGGCCCGGCCACTTGACGATCTATAGCCGCCTTATTGCAAACCCTTGAGAGCACATAGGAGCATCGGTCCGGCGCTGGGACCAGATGGCGGCCTGTCTACCTGATGTAATCGGGGTTGATCGATGATGGCGCAAAAAGGTGTGATAGGCGACACGTGACACCGAGCAGACCGATTTAACCCACCATTAGGCATACTTAGTCATCGAGTCTAGGCCCATAGCGAAATGACATTTCACGCTCGGCAGCCGTAAGCAGATATTAAGTCGATTTGCCACCGCGCATCCAACAGTCGCCTTCTTCCATAAGCAAAACTATTCGACGATCTGTCGTGGGCAGACTTTCTATCTAGGCGCTCAAAGTTGGCGCTGCGCAACGCACTCATCTGCGCAACGCACTCATCTGCGCACCGCACTCATCTGCTGCTGATCGGCCGAGCTATCAGGTTGCCTGCGCTGCGGCACCGAGACCTGAAGTGGCGCAGTCAGGAGATCGCGAGCTCCATGCGAGCTGCGGCGCCGAACTCCGTTTCTGCGACGCCACAGCCGATGAAACCGATGGCGCGGTAAAACCCCAGCGCGTGAGGATTAGCGGTCACCTCCAGCCGCTCTACGCCCCGTGCTCGCAGGACATCTACGATTCGGTTGACAAGTGCAGCGGCGATCCCGCGCCTCATATATCCCGGGTCCACGAACAGGTCTTCCAGTTCCATGGTGCCGGCGGTCTCAATCCAGGTGGCGAAGCCGACAAGCGAGCCCTCCTCTTCCGCGACATAAGTGCGGCCTTCGGCTAGGCCCTCTGGCCCCAGGATCAGGTATTCCGGATGAGCAAGCAGGTTGTCACGATCGCCTGCATTAGACAGCGAAGCGCGGCGATAGACGCTGGTCGCGGCGGCGAGGTCGGCGGATGTTCCAAGCCGGATCATTCCCACAGTGTGCAGCACGCGGCTTGAGCCGCTCCGATTGAGTCCGCACTTGGCAGCGACCTGGCCGACGTCCGCTCATGGCCGCTCCGAGTTTTGAGCTCGAGGGTGGGCTCGTTGCCCGTTCAGTAGTCCCCGGGGATCGCCCTCCAGGGCGAGCGCGATGGCTGACAGGCAGTCGCGCTTCGGCATCCTCGCGAGTTGAGGTGCCGCCGCCATTGATGTGCAGGGCCGGCACGCGGAAGTGCCAGGGTATAGCCGTAGTCACGGGCGGTCTCGCCATCGCTAATGGGTGTGTTGCGCGTAGGCGTTACGCCCGATTTCGGGGTCAATATTCCACGTTGCGGCGAGGCGCTCGTGCACATCTGGCCATGCTGTGAGTGAGTCCGCCTCGCTCATCGTGCCTCCGGCCAGCAGGGCGTCCAGGCGGGCAAAGCAGCGGTCCCAGCCTGCGGCAGCCAGCGCTGCCTGATCGCGGTGGGTGAAGGTGTGGGTGAAGACGAGCACGCATCCCGCGCCTTCAGGCCGCAGCTCGAAACGCAGGGTGCCTTCCCCTTGCCACGAGCCGACCAGCCGACGCGGCGGGTCACTTTCCATGATCCGAAGCTCACCCGGGAACCAGTGCTGTCTCTCCGCTGGATCGGCCAGTGCTCGCCACACCCGTTCGGCAGGCTGGTCGTAGCGCCGTTCGAGGCGCAGTACCGGGCCGTCCCCCTCGTCCAAAGTGAACCCACGGAAGCCCAGGGCGGTGGCGATGAACGTGCGGCCCGGAGCGGGATCCAGGGCGAAGAGGGCGGCGTAGCGCTCATGCCGCTCCCCGATCGGCTCATGAGCGCGCTGTTCCGACAGCTGCTCGCCGCACAGGTACGCCTCGAGCCGGTCAAAGTAGCACTCCCAGCCGGCTGCCGTCTGGGCGGCGATGGCGCGATCATCGAAGACATGCGTAAACGTCAGTGAGCACCCCTGGCCCTGGGCGCGCAGCTCGAACCGGAACCGCTGGCCGCCGAAGGTCCATTCGATCAGGTGCGGTGGTTCCAGTTCTGTAACCTGCCCGGTTTGCCCTCCTACCTCGAAGACCTCGCCTGCTTCGGGCGTCCAGTCGGCGGCGGCAGGAAACCAGCTGCCGAGCTCGGCGGGCACGATGATGGCTCGCCAGACCCGATCGACCGGGTGCGCGAGGTTCCGCTCGAACCGCAGCGCGGGCCGACCCTCGATGGTCTCCAGGGTTCCGTTCATCATGGGTTTTCCTCCAGGTGCCGTTCCAGCGCATCCAGACGGCCGGACCAGAACGCGCGATACGGCGCCAGCCAGGCATCGACCTCGGCCAGCGGCTCGGGCCGCAGCCCGTACCAGCGCCGCTGGCCATCGCGACGCACGTTCACCAGGCCGACATCGCGCAGAACCCGCAGGTGCTTCGACACCCCTGGCTGGCTCAGCCCCAGCTGGCCAACCAGCTCCCCGGCCAGGTGGTCACGAGTGCGCAGCAGGTCGAGGATCTGCCGCCGGTGGGGCTCGGAAAGCGCTTCGTAGGCAGTCGCCATGGCAGTGATTATAACCAATTGGCTATATAACTGTCCAGAAATACTTCTGCGATGCAGTCGGCGCGAGTCTTGTATGACGAGCTGATATTCGGGGCGGCTCTGGCCAGCCGGATCATGCAGTTCCTCGGCCACCGCGCCGCGGCCCGCGACGGGCATCCGTTCGCCGAGCTGACCGCGCGCGAGCATCAGGTGCTGGAGCAGCTCGCCAGAGGTGCCGGCAATGCGGTCATCGCCCGGCGCCTGGGGCTCTCGGAAAAGACTGTCCGCAACAACGTCTCGGCGGTGTTCGCCAAGCTGCGGGTCACTGACCGGGCGGCCGCAGTGGCACGGGCCCGGGATGTCGGGCTGGGCGGCTGACGCCTCGTAACAGTCGAGAGTGCAGGATGGCCGGCCAGGCCGTATATCAATGCGACTGCCTGAGCGGGACGAACATCATTATCTACCGCTGATCGAAGGCTTTCCCGGGGCCTGCCTGGGAAAGCGCTTCCGGTATCGGCCCGGATGTATCAGATGTGGCGTTGCCCCCCTCTGCAGGTACATGGTGACAGCTTGCATGGTAGCGCCGGAGTTGCCCAGCCAGCGGTCCGAAGCGGTAATCGACGGCCCGGGTGGCGGATATCCCCTCTGCACGCTGCCCACCACCGGGATGCCCGTAAGGAGGTCCAGATACGCCGAACGCCCCATCACCAGAGTCTCCAGCTAGTCCCGTAATGGCCCCTGGCCCCAAAGACGTCGTCACTACCGGCCTGGGCACCGGCCGCTGCGCCCGAAAGGCTCCTGCCCACTCATGCCGAAACGCGGCCAGTACTTCACTTGACAACGAAATCTAAAAGCTAGAGGTTGGCTTGCGCCACGGCGACCAGGGCGATAATGGTCCGCGGGGAGGATAAGGCCATGAATTCATGGCTAGTGTGGATAGTATTCGCGGCGGTCACCGTCGTGTTGGGTGCGGCCGGTTATCATTTCAGCCTCCGGACCCTCCGGTGGGTCGCGCTCATTATCGCGCTGGCCACCGCGGTGTATCTGACCGTATACGGACTAACGCATCCGGCGCAGAAACCCGGCAGCCTGTCCGACGCATTTGCCCGCGGCGCCGACGCACTTAGCAGTGCGTTGATCCGCCCGCTGTCGGCAGGACATCACGTTCCTGTCCCAGGGCGGATCGGCTGGCTGGTCATCGTGGTCCTGCTGGTACTTGGCTACCGAGGGCTCGAAGCCTGGGCGCTGCTCCGTCAGGCACCCTGCCTGGATGTATCGGCGCTAACCAGCGACCGGCAAGACGACGCGGCACACGCGGGGCCGGATGCTGCGCAGACCGGCAGGCAGCGGCATGAGTGGCTCGTCGCCGAGCTCAAGTTCCGACTGCCCGCGGTGGAGGTGCGCACGCCGGCCATCCTGCCAGGTGGCAGCAGGCCCAGCGGGCTGGCGTCGATCGCCGAGGCCACCGGCGTAACCGGAGCGGGACTGGCCGGGGCGATCATCCGGTTCTTCGGGATGGTGTGGCCGTCCCCGCCCCGGATCCAGGTCCGGACCTGGGTTGAACGGACCCCGGACCAGGCGAGTATCGATGACGTCACCAGGGTCACGGTCGGGCTCGCTGACCCGCGGTCGGGTGCGAGCGTCGCCACTAAAACCCTGGCCGCGGGGAGTCTCGATGACGCCTCTGCCGCAGTGGCCGGTTACGTTGCCCGGCACATCTTCGCCCGGGATCACACCGTGCCGCCGTGGAGCGCCAGCGCGACCGACGGCGCCGACCTGGCGGCACTGCTGCGCGCCCGGCAAGTACGCGGCTACCCGGAATGCCGCGACGACATCAGCCGCGCCTGGCACAGGCAGGTCGAGATCCTGGAAGCCGCGGCGCGCGGCAACCTGTGCGCCGGTGTGGTCCGGTACGAACTGGCGCAACTGTATGACCTCACCGGCAGGCATTCTGAGGCGCTGCTGCTGCACGCCGCCAACCGGGAACAGTATCCGCGCTTTTACCGCGGACGCTACCGCCTCGCCATGTCGCTGGAGATGCTCGCGAATCCGGATCCCGGGCTCGGTCAGATTGATATGACCTCGCTGAAGGAAGCGCTGCGAATCCTGGGCCGGTGCGGCTTGACCGCCGACGACGCCGACAGGATCCGCGACTGCAGCCACGCTGGCCTGCCGGACCAGCTCAGACTTTGTCTGCTGGCCGCCTCACAGCAGGAACTGCAAGCGATCCAGCGATACCTGACGTGGCGGCACATCATCTGGGGGTCATTCTGGCGCCGTAACGAGCGCGAGGTCCTCAGACCGTACCGGCGCCCGCGGCACCGGCAGGCCTTTCACGATGGCGTGCGCGTTGCGCTGCTGCTGGTAGCCGTGCGCCGCCAGGCGCTGACGCCCGGAGTGGATTCCCAGGGCAGACTGTCTCACGCCCGCACGATCGCCCGGATAGCGACGGCTATCTCCGGAGATAGCGAGGACTTCGCGTCGGCGCTGCCCGGCTTCCCGGCCAGGACAGCGAAACAGCAGCCGATCACCGCCCGACTGCGTACCCGCCGCCAACCCTGGCAGCGCAGCACCCCGTCCTGGCCAGCCGCATACAATCTGGCCTGCGCTTACGCCGCACTCGCGGCCAGCAAGGACCCGATGACCGAGCTAGATCCCCTGGTCACCAAGATGGTCAACAGTCTGGAGTTCGCCGTCTGCAATCCCGAGTGCGAGTTGGACCGCCCGTCAGAGTGGATCGGCAACGACCCGGACTTCAGCTGGCTGGTCCGGGAGGAAAACAAGCGCTTCATGGCGTTCCTCAACGAGCAGCGCGACCGAGACTACACAGCCGACGGCCAGCCGGCGCGGGCCGATAGCGGGATTGTATCGCCTACCCAGTTTGCGGCTCAGGATGTAGGTGTATCGGACCGGCGTCCATGCTGGTAGCCAAGCAGGTCAGGCAGACGGCCAGCAGATGCTGCCACGCTGTGTCACCAGCCGTCCTCGGCGGCCAGATAGCTGCGGCCAGCAGCAGCCGCTGCGGCGCTGGAATCATCGCCGGTGGCGTCTTGAAGTGCGTCGGGTATTACCCGCCGAGGAGGTCGACCAGATAAGCGCCGATCTCGTTGACGCGCGGGTCTTGCCACCACTGGGAGTGGCGGTGAGTGGGTGGCGGGGTGAGGTTGGCGTCGGGGACGAGGATGACCGGGTCCCAGCACGGCTGGTCGATGTTGCCGTCGAGGTCAGCCTGGCTGAGCCGGGCCAGGGGCTCGGTGAAGATCCACGATCCGATGTAGTCGCTTCTTCGGCGCAGGTTTTTCCAGCGCCCCGGTGGCCGGCCAGACACCGGCTCCTGGCCGGGTGCCGTCGCGCCGAGCAGGTCAGCAAGCTCAGTGAGCTGGCCCGGGCCGAAAAAGGCGGGGAACGCGCGCCCGTATAGCCGGCGGGCTGGGCAGGCCAGGGTGAGCAGGGCGACGCGGGGAATGACCTCTGGAGGGAGCTGGGCAATGACGGCCGGGGCGATGATCGATCCCTGGCTGTATCCGGTCAGCAACACCGGTCCCGCCGGTACGGTCAGCCCGCGGGTGCGTGCGCTGTCCGGCAACCCGGCTTGATAGTGCAGTTCGGCGACATCGCCGGGGGCGTCCGTGAAACGCCCGGTCAGCAGCCGGATCCGGTCCACGACCTCAGGTACCGCCCGTTCGGCGTAGCAGGGCGGTGCTAGCGGGTGGACGGCCCGCGGCCAGAACGTGGCCACGTCCCACAGCGCCCCGATCGTCTTGCGTTTGGCGGGATCGGAATACGCCTGGCGCAGCAGTGCGACCAGGCCGCCGGCTACGGCGATGACCAGCAGCGAGATAACGGCGGCCAGGCCGTGCCACGCGCTGGGCAGCGCCGCGGGGTGACCGGCCGGGCCGGCGGAGACGGCGCAGGCAATCTCGGCGGCGAGCACCACGATCAGGCCGCCACCCAGGATGAGCGCGACAGCGGCGTCGGCCTCGTCGGCGATCAGGCCGATCGCCCAGGTCCTGGCGATCGCGCCGCGCTGCTTGTCATAGGTCTGCTGATCGCCGCTGCTGCCGGGTACCCCGGCCGTCAGGTCAGCGTACGCCGCGGCTATCTGCGAAGGGCGCTCTGCCGCCGGTGTCCGGAAGCTGCGGCAGCGGCGGACGAATATCCGGCCCAGCAGGACGGCTGCGGCCGCGCCGCCGAGCAGGAGACCCACGGGTGCGGCACCAAAAGCGTAAACCGGCCAGGGTACGGCGATGGTGTCTGGCGTTGCGTTGCCGAAGCGGAATCCGCTGGGCGCGGGCGCGCCGAGCAGCCGGGTCACGCCCACGCTGATCACCGCGGTGAGCATGCCACCAAGCGTGAAGCCCAGGGTGGCGATGAGAGCAGCCAGGCCGCCGCCCAGATAAGGGCGGAAACCGTCCTTCGCCGCGTCCGCCTGGGAGGCGAGCACCCTGACGGTAACCGCCAGCATGATGAGCAGCGCAGCCTGGACAGCCAGCAGGACCGCGAGGAAGCCGGCCAGCCCGGGCAGCGCCCCGGCCTGGCGTCCCGGCTGCCCGTCGGTCCACCCGCTCAGCAGGGCGGTGAATACCAGCGCGATGAGCGCGGCGACCAGCGCGCTGCGGCACCACGTATCCGCCCCGCTGTCTTTGCGGCCCCCTTGCGCCATCGTCACCGTGTGACGGTCGGCCATCGGCATGACGAGCAGCCATACCACTGCGGCCAGCACCGCGGCGGCGAACCCCACCGCCACCCAGTGAGCTCCCGCTGGATGGCCGGAAGGAAGCGCTGCCACCAGTGCCGCAGAGGAGCAGGCCGCGGCGGCGTGCAGGGCCCGCTGCCGGCCGAGAAGTTCCTGACCCCGCCAGAAGCCCGGCTGAGTTAACGGCCATTCAGCGGCGAGCGCGGGCCGCGCGGTGGTGGTTCTCGCCTCATACTTGCTCGCGGTCGTGACGCTGACCCACCACAGCACCCCCACCACGCCGGCCACCGCGGCCAGCGCCAGGGCGATCCGCCACCCTGCCGTCCAGTCCCCGTACCAGCCCATCCAGTTCGGCAGCAGCGTGTTCTTCTGGCCGGCCGCCTGCCAGGCGATCGTGCTCACCGTTACCGACACCACGGCGGCGGTGAACTGAATCGTTGCCGCCAGGGCTAGCAGCCTCAGCAGGACATGCGCGATCGCCGCGCCCCGGCCCCGCCCCATATGCGGAACGGGCCCGGACACCTCCACGGAGTCGCTGCCCGCGGCCGGCGGCGGCAGCATGAAGTAGGCGACGTTGTACATCATGAACGGAGCCAGCAGCAGCCACGCCGCCGATGCCAGCGGCTTTTCCGTCAGCCCTCCCCAGGAATAGGCCTCCAGCTTCCACGGAACGCTCGGCTGTCCCCGGCCATCCGGGCTCCACCGGCGGAAGAAACCAGCCGTCCCATCGCCCGCCACCTGCAACGTCTGCGGATGCTCCAAAATCGTCGGGCCGTCGGACCCGGACACACCATGGATACGCAGCTCGGTGACCGGCTGATCGGTCATCGCCGTGTCGATCAGGGCCCCGGCGGCACCTGCCAGCGCCGGGCTCGTCTGGTCAGCCGGCGCGAATCCCCACGCCGCACCTAGCCCGAGCACCACATCTGGGTACTCCGGATCGCCACCCTCGGCCATAAGCCCCCCACCAACGACAGGAACCTCGGGAAACACTTCTCTACGGCTGCCCGCCGACAGTTAGCAGGCAGCGTTTCAGAGGCCGGTAAGCATGTCAATATGTGCTTACCAACCGCCGCGCGTGTTCCCGGGACGGCCGGTCCCCGCCACGCGGTCATCACGCCCATCGCACTATCCCACTTCAAGCGCAGCTCCTGGCGGGCAGGACTGCGTGGACCCGCCAGCCTCCGTCCGCGGCCGGGCCTGCGTCGAAGCGCCCCCCGTGGGCGAGCACGCGGTCGCGCATCCCCGTCAGGCCGTAGCCGCCGCCCGCCCTCGCCAGATCATGGCCGGCGTGCCGGGCTTCCCCGTTCTCAACCGTGACCGTCAGCCCGCCGGACGCCGCCCGGATGTCCACGGTGACCGGAGCCCCCGGGGCGTGCTTGAGCGCGTTGGTCAGTGCCTCGGCGACGATCCGGCTGGCGACTTCGGCCGACGTGGTGTCCACGTCGCCGCCGTCGCCGTCACTGACCAGGCGGCAGCTCACCTCCAGCCCGGCCACCTGAACCTGCTGCACGAGTCCGGCCACCAGGTCGAGCCCCGCATGCCCGCTGGTTCCTGGCCCCGACCGCACGGGGTGCGAGGGCCCGGCCTGCAGGGCGGATGCCTGATCGTGAGGAGGCTGCTCGCCGGAGAGCAGCCCGGCCAGCAGGCCAACTTCGGTCTGGGCTTCCCGCGCGGCCTCGGCCACCGCCTCCAGGGCCGTCTGTGCGCTCGCCCCGCCGGAACCACCGTTGCTGGCGTTGCCGCCCTGGGCCCGGGCTGCCCGCTGGCCGGCGCTGGCCTGGACCACCATCAGGCTGAGGGCGTGGCCGACTATGTCATGCAGCTCGGCCGCGATCCTGGATCGCTCGTAGCGGACGGCCTCGGCCGCGTAGGCCTCCTGCTGGGCGAGCAGCTCCTCGTTGCGGGCCCGCAACTGGTCGGCGAGGCGGCGCCGGGAACGGACAATCCGCCCGGCGATCCAGGGACCGATGGTGATCATCCCGACGACCGGGCTGAAGGAGCCATTGGTGACCCACAGCGCGGCGAACAGCAACGCCACGGCGGCCAGGCCGGCTATCACCGTGGCCCGGTAGCCAAGTGCATAGGCGATCAGAAACGGGACGAATAGCACCGGGATCCCAGCCAGGGAGTTGATGACCGTGCCGGCGATCCCGAGGGGCCGGGCGCAGAAGAGCGCGGCGGACACCACCACCGCGGCGGCGATCGGGGCCACTGTGCGCAGCGGGACGGACCGGGCCCACCGCGGCCCACCGCTAGGCATAGCGGCTGACCAGCGGCAACTGGGCCGTGACGGAGCATACGCCGTCTGCGATCCGGCCATCCACCGTCCCGCCGTGCAGCACTGCGCGCTGCCTGGCGGCGGCCAGAACCGCTACCAGGTCGGTCGCCCCGGGCGACGTCGTGCCGGTGACATCCAGGTCCAGAGCCTCCGGGTGATAGCCGAGCCGGACCTCGATCACGGCCGAGGGCTCGTCCGCTAGCGCCTGGACGAGATGCTCGACGATCCGGTAACCCGACAGCTCGAGGGCGGCCGGCAGCGATCGCGGCTGCCCTTCGACGATCAGCCTGGCCCGGTCCGCAGGGAGGCCGCGGAGAAGGTCCGGCAGCCGGGCGAGGGTGGGCTGCGGCTCGTGGGGTGCCGCCGGGTCCGCGGCAGGCTGCTGTAGCGCGCCGACTACCTCCCGGAGCTGCCCGAGCGCCGCCCGGCCGTCGTGCTCGATCGTGGCCAGCGCCCGGGTGGCTTCTTCGGTGGCTTCCGCCGGGTCCGCCTGCGGGTTCGCCGCCGAGCTGAGCCCGGCGGCGGCGGTGTCGGCGATGACGCCAAGCCGACCGTGCAGCGTGCCCTCGATGTCCGCCGACAGCTGGGCGCGGTCGGCCAGGACCGCGAGCCGGGCAGTCTGCTCGCGCTGCTGCCGCAGCTGGGCCGACTTTGCCCGCAGCGCCCTGGCCGTCCGGTTCCGTGCGCCGACCAGGTACCCGAGGACGATGAAGGCGAGCAGCAGCGGCAGCACGAAGGCAATACCTGACCAGCCGATATTCGGGTCGTAGTAGCCCTCGGCCACGACGTCGGCCGCGCACAGGGCCAGGCCCACGGCGGCGCGCGGCCAGCCGACCCGGGCCGCGATCCCGAACGCGACGATATACACGGCCGGGAGCGCGACGCCGCACCGGACGAACGGCCCGAACGCGAGCCCGTTTACCACCGCCGCCACGGCCATGACGCCAGCAGCGGTCAGCGGCAGCGGGCCACGCCAGGCGACCGGCAGGGTCAGCCCGATCACCCCCAGGCACGCCAGGACGCCGGGATTCGGCCGCCCGACGTGGAGCTGGAGCGCGTCGGTGGCGACGGCGACCGGGATGGCGGTGAGCGCCGCGGCGACCACGATGTCGAGGACGCTCAGGCCACCGGCGCCGCGGCCCCAGGGACGGCCTTGCTTCCAGCGCAGATTCCAGGTCGTGGCCATGGCCTGCTCCCCTCTACGCGCGCTCATTATCCGTGCTCCTGAGCGTGCCGATCAACACCGCAGACTGGTTACCGGCGGCCCGGGGCGGCGGCGGCGGGCGACGGGCTCAGCGGGTCCGGGGCGGTTCCCCGGCGGCGCGCCCTGATCACGACCGCGATCGCGGCGATGCCCAAGGCCACGACGCCGATCAGGTTCAGCCCCATGCCGATTACACCCTGCAGCGGCGGAGAGCCGGCGCTGGAGTGGTGACTCACGAGCTTGGCGGAAACCAGCCAGGCCACCAGGAGCACCAGGTCACCGGTGGCGCAGATCGCCGTCGCGACGGCGGTGCGGTACCACGGCCCGGCGAGCAGAACCGGTGGCCGCGCGGCCCAGGTGGATGCCCGCAGTACGGCGACCTCGGCGGCGATCGCTACCGCTGTCACGCCGAAGACGGCCTGCACCGCCCAGTAGCTGATCGCGCCGGAAAACGGTGTAACCGTGTCTGGCGGGCTGATCCCGTAGCCGTTCGCGATAGCCCAGCTCTGCACGGCCACGATCGCGAGGTAGGGAAGGATAACGGTCGCCGCGGCCCGGCGGGGCTCGCGGATGATCCAGCCGGCGATGACGGCGAGGAAGAACCCGGCGATGGGGGTCATGACATGCCCTCCTTGGTCATGACGGGCGGTCCTTCCGGAATTCCAGCCCGTCGTTGTCTCGGACAGCTCTGACAGTAGGAACTGGCGGGTGGCGCGGTCGTCCGGCGCGGGAGTGAACCTTCCGGGCACCGGATCACCCGGGAGGACTACGGTGTTGACGACCTCGCGTCGTCTGCAAAGGGGAGCCGCCCCATGGCGCAACCTGTCACCGTCGTGATAGCCGACGACCAGCGACTGGTCCGGCAGGGGCTGCGGCTGATCCTTGAGGGCGAGCCGGGCATCGAAGTGCTGGCGGAGGCCAGCGACGGCGCGGAGGCGGTCGCGCTGGTACGCGAGCACTCCCCCACGGTCGCCCTGCTCGACATCCGGATGCCGGTCCTCGACGGGCTGCGGGCCGCCCGCCAGGTCATCGCCCTCGGGCCGGCGACCAGGGTGCTGATCCTGACCACGTTCGACGCCGACGAGTACGTCTACGAGGCGCTTCGCGCGGGGGTCAGCGGATTCCTGCTCAAGGACGCCGGGGCCGAGCAGCTGATCGTCGCGGTGCGCAGCGTGGCGGCCGGGGACGCACTCATCGATCCGGTCATCACCCGGCGGCTCATCTCCCGGTTCACGCTGGCCGCGAAAACCCCCAGCGCCGGCGGCGTCCCGGCGGCGCTGTCGGCGCTGACCACGCGGGAGATGGACGTGTTCCGGCTGGTCGCGCGCGGCCTGTCGAACGCCGAGATCGCCCGCAGCCTGGTCGTTGAAGAGAATACGGTCAAGACGCATGTGAGCCGGATCCTGATGAAGCTGGATCTCCGCGACCGCGTCCAGGCCGTAGTCCTCGCGTATGAGTCCGGCTTTATCACCCCCGACCCCGGAGCCACGCCGTTATAAGCACCGGCCCGGCCACCCTGGTCAGCGGGTATGGCCGGTGCCGCGGACGGCGGCCAGGACCCGGTCCAGGCCGAAGTCCCACGCCTGCTCGACGTCACCACCGAGCCGGAACGCTCCCGCAAGTTCCATGGTGATGAACCCATGCGCCCAGGCCACGATCGTGCGCGCCGCCGGCAGGGCGTGCGGCGGGCCGGCTATGTCCGTGACAACGCTCAGGAAGGTGGCCGAGGAGCGCACGGATCGCGTCGTCGCGCCGGGCACGGCATCCGGCCCGTACATGAGCGTGTACGTGACGGGGTTTGAGTGCGCGAACCTGCGGTAGGCCGCCGCCATCGCCCGCAGGTTCGCGACGGGATCGCCGCAGGTCGCCGCCGCGTCGAGCGCTGCGGTCAGCTCGTCGGCCACGTCCTCCAGGATGAGCCGGAACAGGTCGGAGCGGCCGCGGACCCGCTTGTAGAGCGACGGCGCGCGCACCCCGACGGCGTCGGCCACGTCGCGCATGGTCAGCGCCTCCATGCCGCGCTCCTCCAGCAGCTGCCGCCCAGCGGCCACGATGGCGGCGGTCGAGGTCTGTGCGTGGGCGGGCATCCGGTCTCCTGTTCACGGACGGCGGTAATTCTATTGCTGCCGTCACCAAGGCTAACTATCGTAGCCATGTGAAGGCTAATTAGCGTAGCCATGAGGTTTGCCCGGGAGGCGGCAGATGGAGATAGCCAAGGGTCTGCACCGGATCGGTTCGGACATCGTCAACAGCTACCTCGTCATCGACGGGGGCGGTGTCACCATCATTGACGCGGGGCTGCCCCGTTACTGGAAGCTGCTGAACCGCGAGCTCGCGCGGCTCGGCATGACCCTCGACGACGTGCAGGCACTGATCCTCACGCACGGAGACACCGACCACATTGGTTTCGCCGCCCGGCTGCACCGCGAGAAAGGCATGCCGGCGTACCTCCATCCCGCCGACGCCGGCCGCGCCCGGAAGGAGGTGAAGAAGCCCAGTAAGGGCTGGGGACCGGTCAAGGCCGGCCCGCTGGCCCGCTTCGTCTTGTACTCGGCCCGCCAGGGCGGGCTGCGGATCCCCCCGGCCGGCGACCTGCGGCCGGTTGATGACGGCCAGGTGCTCGACGTCCCCGGCAAGCCCCGGATCATCTACGCACCTGGGCACACGCCCGGGAGCATCGCGGTCCACGTCCCGGCCGCCGACGCCCTCTTCGTCGGCGACACCATGACGACCCGCAACGTGCTGACCGGCGTGACCGGGCCCAAGCCCGCGCCGTTCACGCTCGAACCCGAGCAGGCCCTGGCCTCTCTGGCCCGCCTCCGCGACGTCGACGCGACCTGGGTACTGCCGGGTCACGGCCCGGCCTGGGACGGCGGCATGGCCGAGGCGGTGCAGCTGGCCCGCGAGCCGGCGGCGCGATGAGGCCATAAACCGGGCTCGGGCCGGTGATCACACTGGCCGGGCCATGCTGGCCGTCGCCTTCCGCTCGCGCCAGGCGACCGGGACGACGGCGAGGATCAGCGCACCGGTCAGGGCGAACGCCACCGGATAGCCGGTGCGGACACAGATCAGGCCGAAGGCGGCCGGGCCCGCGCCGTACCCGGCGTCGTAGGCGAAGTTCCACATCGCGCTGGCCTTGGCCTCGGGCAGCTGCTCGATCAGCAGCGCGAACGTCGCGTTCTCGATCACCCCGAACCCGGCGCCGAACAGCACCATGCCAACAAAGATCATCGCGGGTGAGCCCAGCGCCATCATCACGGCCATGCCGAGCGCCGCCACGGCGAGCGCCGGGATGAGCAGCCGGGCGTGACCGTACCGGTCGCCGTGCTTGCCCGCCTGCCAGCGGCTGAGCGTGGCGATGACTGCCTGCACGAGCAGGGCGGCCGAGGACAGGTTGCTGGGAATCCCTTTCGCGACCGGCAGGAACGAGTCCAGCACGCCCGCCGCGACAGTGGCGGCGGCGAAGATCAGCGGCAGCCGCAGGGCGCTGCCCGGCATCCGCCTGGAGCTGCGGGCGCCCGGTATCCGGCCGGTGCGGGCGGTACGGCGTGCCTCGCGTCCGCCCGGCAGCCAGCGGATCACCGCCAGCGGCAGCAGGCCGGCCGCGGCCGCCATCAC
>JBAPYC010000806.1:0-2432 GCA_049284535.1 Streptosporangiaceae bacterium | reverse complement strand
ATCAAAAAACTCGCCGCCATCCGCTTCACGTCGTACTCAAACGGGCCCGGCAGCGTCTCGTCGAAGTCGTTCAGGTCGAACAGCAGGCGCCGTTCGGGCGAGGCGAACAGGCCGAAGTTCGACAGATGCGCGTCGCCGCACAGCTGGGCGTCCAGGCCGGCCACCGGGGTATCTTTCAGGTCCGCTGCCATGATCGTGGCTGCGCCCCGGTAGAAGGTGAACGGAGAGACCATCATCCGGCCATGCCGGACCGGCACCAGATCCGGCTCCCGGGTCAGGTTTTGCGCCTCCAGCAGGGCAACTGGGTCAGGGCGATCGGCGGCCGGGCGCCAGCCCGCATGACTCGACGGAGGCGTCTGCTCGCGGGTCTGCTTGCCAGCAGCCCTGCGCTCATCAATGCTCGGACGCGAGATCAGCTGCACCGCCATCCCGCTCACCTCCCGTTCCGGCCGGGCCAGCCGGCCCCGATGGCCAGGCCTTGAGCGCCGGACCTGCCCGCGCCGACCGCAGAACGGCCGCGGAGACATATTTCCTGGCCCTCCAGCTCCTCTGACTTATCGTGCCGCGCCGCGGCCCAGCGCACATCGCCCCGCAGGGATGATTCCTGCACCGCTCGTGCCCTCCGGCGCCAGGAAGGCTCCGCCGCGAGCTGCGCCGTCCGGCTGCATGAACGGTTCGGAGCCGCGAGCAGGCGGGGTCGAAGACCTCCCAAGGACACGCTGATGATCATGGCGGCTCAGCTGACGTACGCGAAGGCCTGCTTCGCGCCCTGCCCCCTCCCGTAAGTCGTCGCCGCACAGGCCGCTATCCGCAGCAGATTGCCAGCGTGTACGGCTCATGCGCCGGTGCCTGTGATCAGTCGGCAGGCTCGTCCTCGGGTTGCGCGGACGGCTGCCGGACCGGGATCCGGCGGCTGAAGGGCACCGCGAGAAGGGCGATGACGGCGAGCACCGACAATGCTGCGCGCAGCCCGTCGATGCGGGCGGTTGTGTTCTCCTGGACGACCGCGTCGGCCGTCTGCGGAGGCACGCCGGCCTTATCCAGCTGGGTCTTCAGGTCCTGGTCGGACAGGAACGGGACACCCCCTGCCAGCTGGACCTGCGCCTTCGAAGCCAGATCCTTGGGGACGGCGGGGTTGTTCTGCACGCCGCTGAGGAACGACGCGGACAGCGCCGAGATGAGCACCGCGCCGGCCAGCGCGGTCCCGATCGACGCGCCGAGGTTGGTGATGGTGTTCTGCACGCCGCCGACTTCACCGCTTTGCGTGTCGGGCACCGAGGATACGGTCACGGCCCCGAGTTGCGAGGCCAGCGCGCCGACCCCGAGGCCCGCGAGCAGCATCGGCCAGGTCACGATCTCCGGCCCGGCGCCCGCGTCGAGCGTAGCCAGCATGACCACGATGCCAGCGAACAGGCACAGGAACCCGATCTGGACCACCCGGCGCGGGGAGGCATGCGGGAAGACCCGGGGAACGCCCGCAGCGGCCAGCAGCAGCGTCAGGGACAGCGGCAGCAGCCGCACGCCGGTCGCGACCGCGGACAGCCCGAGCGCCACCGACAAGAACAACGGCACGACGAAGAACAGGCCCGCCTGCAGGAAGTACTGGAAGAAGAACGCCACGAGCCCGCCGCGCAGCGTCGGGTTCCGCAGCAGCGCCGGATCAAGCAGCACGGCGCGGCCGCGCGCCAGACGCTGGCTCTCCCACCAGAAGAAGACCCAGAGCACGACCCCGCCCGCCAGGATCAGCCAGATCACCGGCGAGAGCCCCAGCCATGCAGGCTGGCTGGGCTTAGGCTGCACGAAACCCCACGTCCCGGAGCGCAGGATGCCGTACACGACAAGGCCGAGGCCGAGCGCGGACAGCACGGTCCCCACGACATCGAGCCGGGCACCCTCTTCGGCCGGGGTGTCGGCCATCCGGCGGGCCAGCCCCAGAACGATGAGGACGATGAGGACTTCCCCGACGAACACCCACCGCCAGGACAGATACGTGGTGACCAAGCCGCCGATCAGGGGGCCGGCCGCCACCGCGATCGCGCCGGCCGAGGCGACGAGCCCGTACGCGCGCGGGCGCTGATCGCGCGCGAAGTTGGACGCGACCAGCGCGACGATGGCCGGCAGGATCAGCGCGGCCCCGGCCCCTTCCAGGACCGACCATCCCACGATCAGCACGGTGAGGTTCCCCGCGAGCGCAGTGGTCAGCGACCCGCATCCGTAGATCACGCACCCGATGGCGAAGGCTCGCTTGCGGCCGAGGATCTGGCCGAGCTTGCCGCCAGTGATCATCAGCGATGCCATCACCAGCGTGTAGAAGGTGATCGCGGTCTGGATGCCGGTCACCGTCGTGCCGACGTCCTTGGCCACGGTGGCGATCGACACGTTCATGACCGAGCTGTCCAGCGTCATCAGGAACTGCGCCGAGGCCAGCGTCA
>JBAPYC010000805.1:0-4662 GCA_049284535.1 Streptosporangiaceae bacterium | reverse complement strand
GGCGAGATAGGTGATGCGCAGGCCGAGGTCTTCGGGCGTGAGGGCAAGAGGCTCACCCTCGTGCTCCTGCTCCTGCTCCTGCGCCCAAGCCTCCAGTGACTCACCAGCGAGATGCCAGTGCACCGCCTCGTCACCCCCATCCGGATCCGGCAGCGCGACGAACGCCTCCTGGTGCGCCGGCTCGGTTCGCAACGTCAGCTCGGGGTAGTGCTCGGCGAGGGCATGCGCCTGCGCCTGCGGAACCGGCGTGCACCATTCGACCGGGCCGTCGCTGTCATCGCTCACCCAGCCCCACTGGATGCAGAAGGTCGCGCCTGCTCGTCCTTCGATCTTCGGGAGCGGGCGCTCGCGCATGATCGCGATGAACTCCTTGCCGAACGCCCATTGCCCCTGCGCGTCGACGTTGCGCTTGAGACAGAGCAGGCTCCGCTCGGGTATCTCCCGCATGCCGACTTCGTACATGACGGACCTCTTCCCGCTCAACCGGCTGACGAGGTAATCGGCCAGCTCGCGCCGCGCGTCGTGGGCCGCCTCGGCGTCGCGCCAGTGCTCAGCGATGCGTTTCGCCGCATCGGCCGGATCGCACGCGAGCAGCGTCTTGACCGCCTTAAGCGGCAACTGCAACTCGCGCATCATCACGACAAGGCGTGCCTGGTCGAGCTGGGCTGTGTCGTAGTAGCGATAGCCAGACGCATGATCGACGCGCGAAGGCACCAGCACCCCCCGCTTGTCGTAGAGGCGGAGTGCTTTCAGCGACAGGCGGGATCGCCGTGCGAACTCTCCGATGCTGATTTCCTTCACGCTGACTCCCTCGTCGCCGGGCCGATCCGGCCCGGCAAGATGAGTGTGCAGGCTCCCCCAAGGTGAGAGTCAAGGCTGCCGGCCGCCAGCATCTCCCAGTAGCGGGAGGCGGTTCTGTAACAGCGGGAACGCGTGCCTAGCGACGTCCCGGGACGCTCAACTCACGCCATCGGTGGCCAGGCCAGGCTTCGGGTGGGTCGGGACCTTCCGCCCGGGCCCGCCGGTCAACTCGCCCGGGTTTTGCAGGCTGGCGAGCATCAGCGCATCGGAGCGCAGCGCTAAATAATCAGCCGCGGCGTGCGCTGTTTTGGTGCTCGGGCTTCAGGGGGTGACGATCGCGAAGTCGGGGTTGGGGCTGTCGGTGAGCGACAGCAGTCGCTGGACGACGCCGAGGTCACCGGACATGTCGATGCCGTCGGGCTGGCCGGTGGCCAGGAGCAGCAGCAGCTGGGGCTTGGTCAGGGTCACTGTCAGGTCCGCTGCCCGGGTTTGTGACGTGGGGTAGTGGATGAGGACGCCGTTGCTGAGCTCCATCCGGAAGTTGTCCCCGGTGTCGGTGAAGTGCCAGCTGATCGACAGGCTCTCCTTCCAGGCCGCCGGGCCGTTGATGCGGATCGCGATCGAGTCGAACAGCTGAATGATGGTCAGCGCCGGGGCGAGGCCCGCGCTGCTCACGTCGGTGTGCTCGATCTTGTCCGCCCGCAGCTCGAGCGCGCCGGTCAGGTAACTGTTGCGCCAGGTCGCGTTTTCGGCCCCGTAGCCGAGCTGCTCCAGGACCGTAGCGAGCAGTTCCCGCGCGGCGGGGTCGCCTGGCTCGGCGAAGACCGCGTGACTGGCCAGCTCGGCAGCGAACCGCAGGTCACCCTGCTCGAAGAACTCCCTGGCCTTGGCGACCGTCGCGTCCACGCCGCCGAAAGCCTGCACGTACCGCGTCCCGGCCGCCTGTGGGGGATGCTGCCACAGGTGGGCCGGGTTGGCGTCGTACCAGCCGAGGTAGCGCTGGTAGATGGCCTTGACGTTGTGGTTAACCGAGCCGTAGTAGCCGCGGGCGTGCCAGGCCTGGTCCAGCTCGGGCGGCAGCTCCATCATCTCGGCGATCTCGCTGTGGACGTAGCCCTGGTTGATCAGCCGCAGCGTCTGGTCGTGCAGGTAGGCGTATAGGTCCCGCTGCTGGGTCAGGTACGTGATGACCATGCTGGTGCCCCAGGTGGGCCAGTGATGCGAGGCGAACGCCACATCAGACTGGCGGCCGAACAGCTCGATCGCCTCGGCCAGGTACCGGGACCAGATCCGCGGGTCCCGGACCTGTGCCCCGCGCAGCGTGAGCAGGTTGTGCAGGTTATGCGTGGCGTTCTCGGACATGCACAGCGTCCGCTTATCGGGGAAGTAGAAGTTCATTTCCGCCGGCGCCTCGGTGCCCGGGGTCATCTGGAAGATGATGCGGACCCCATCCAGGACTTCCTCCTGGCCGGTGTGGGTGATGTCCAGGGTGGGCGCGATCAGGCCTGGTGTGCCGGTCGACCCGCCCGCGCCCAGCCCGATCCCCAGCGTGCCGGCCGGCCCCTTGGGCACGCTGACAGCGGCGTAATAGTAACTGCGCCGGATCATCGCCACCCCGGCATAGACGTTCTCCGATACCGCGTGCTCCAGGAAGTGCTCCGGCGCGACGATCGGAACCGTGGTATCTGCATCGACGACGCCCAGCACCCCGCCGAAATGATCAAGATGGGCGTGGGTGTAAATGACCGCCGTGACGGCCCGGTCACCACGGTGGCGCCGGTACAAGGTGATCGCCGCGGCGGCCACCTCCGCTGAGATCAGCGGGTCAATGACGATGACCCCGTGGTCGCTTTCGACCAGCGTCATGTTGGACATGTCGAAACCGCGGACCTGGTAGATGCCCTCGGTCACCTCGTAAAGGCCGTGCTTGGCGGTGAGCTGTGCCTGCCGCCACAGGCTCGGGTTCACCGTGTCCGGGCAGTCCGCGTCCAGGAACCCCCAGGAGTCCATGTCCCAGACCACGCGGCCGTCCGCAGCCTTGATGACCATCGGCTCCAGCGCGCCGATGAACCCCCGGTCGGCGTCGGTGAAGTCAGTGCGGTCACTCAGATCGGCTGAGATCAGCCTGGTCTTCTCTGACGGCTCAGACATCTGGCTCCTTCACAGTCAGTGACCACATGCATCAGCTGCCGGGCACCGGTCGGCCTCATCATCAGCGATCTGCAGCTGCCACACCTCACCCCGGACGGGTGAGGTGTGGGCCGCTTCTCTGGCTGTCCCGGCCCGGTGGAGGCGCAACCCGCCTGGACATGCCTACGATGCGCACCCGCACACGACCCAGGCCCCGGCACGGCCACTGGCGGGAACACGGGTCCCCTCCCGCGGGTGAGGCGCGGCATGCGGCAAAGAGGGACGATGAAATGAACATGTACGTCGGGAGGCCTGCGAAATGACATCAATCTCCTACGAGATCCGCGTGACCGGGACCCTTCCGCCAGAGGCCCTGATCGACTTCGAAGGGCTCACCGCCGTCCTGCAGCCGACCGGGAGTGTCGTGCGTGGCGTAATCCGGGATCACGCCGCCCTGGCCGGCCTGCTCGCCAGGTTTGAGGCGTCAGGCGTAGAGATCAGAAATGTGCACCGTCTCCACGTAACCGATAAGGGATGAGGCAAGCAGATCAGCGGTGCTGTCCGGGCGGGACGGCGCGGACGCGCCGGGCGGGCCTCTCAAAGATCAGAGCCCGATGCGGGGAGCGCCGGGTCAGGATGACAGACATTGATCCCCAGGCGGACATCGAGGTTCACTCGGCCGACGAGCACGTGACGGTGAGGGTGCCGCTGGCGTCGCCGGTGACCGGCGAGTGGCTTCGGTGCTATCAGAAGCTTGCGCTAGCCAAGGGGGTGCCCGTCCAGGCCCAGGTGCATGATGACCGGGCCTGGCTTGTCGTAAGCGTGCCGGCCAGCAGCAACCAGGGGGAAGTGGCGGCGATGCTGGATGCTGCCCGGGCCCTGCTTGCTGATGCCGATGCTGACCGGGTGCCCGCGAGGGCAGCGGCGGAGGCCAGTGTCCGTGATTGGTGGGCTGGCAGGCGAGAAAGCGCTTCCGGCAGCGCTGGATCTGGGATCGGGGTCGTGTGCGCCTCGGCCGAAAGTCGCTGGCCGATGGCCTCTACGCTGGTCCTGGCGATGGCTGTGCCGTTGTTGCTCCCGGCCCGGTTCAGCCTGGGTCCGTCGTGGGCAGCCCCGGCGGTGGAGGTGCTGCTTTTGGTCGCCATTATCGCCACTGATCGGGGACGTATCGACCGCCGGTCGGCTGTCGGACGGGTGCTGTCCCTGGCGCTCCTGGCTGTGCTGCTCGCTGAAGCGGCTGGGGTCACCGTCCGGCTGGTCGTCGATCTGGTTGAGGGCGGTCCGGAGACAAATTCTGCGGCCGACCTTCTAAAGACCGGTTTTCTGGTGTGGTTCTACACGATCATTGTCTTTGCCTTCCTCTATTGGATGCTTGACGGAGGGGGTCCTGAATCGCGTTTCCTGTCTCCGCGAGAGTTCCCCGACCTTGCCTTCCCCGCGCAGCTCAACCCAGGGGTGGCTCCGCGTGGCTGGCGCCCTGAATTCTTCGACTACCTGTACCTCGGCTTCACCGACGCGACCGCGTTCAGCCCGACCGATGTGATGCCGCTTGCCCGCTGGACCAAACTGGCCATGACGGTGCAGTCGGTCGGCTCCCTGGTGATTCTGGGCCTGGTAATTGCCCGGGCGGTCAACATCTTGAAATAGCCGCCGTCTCTGCGGCCGCTGGACCTTCTCGACCGGCTGTTCGCTTCAGCGGGTTTTCCCGCCTGTCGTGTCAGCGGTCAGAAA
>JBAPYC010000804.1:0-12104 GCA_049284535.1 Streptosporangiaceae bacterium | reverse complement strand
GGCGCCAGGCGCCCCCGGCCGCGCCGCCCCCGGCGCCCGGCACGCGCCGCCGGCCAGATACTCCCCGGGCTGCTGCTGACCGCCTTCGGAGTCTTCTTCGTCCTGCCGCTCATCTGGCTGCTACTGGCCGCCACCAAGACGGACGCCCAGCTCGTCCGGGACAACCCGCTGTCGTTCGGGTCATGGCACGCGCTGCGGCAGAACTGGGACGCGCTGACTGGCTTCCAGGGCGACGTGATCCTGCTGTGGCTGCGCAACTCGGCGCTGTACGCGTTCCTCGCGCTGGTGATCACCCTGGCCGTCGGCATACCGGCCGGATATGCCCTGGCCATGATGGAGTTCCCGGGTCGGCGCCTGCTGCTGATCACCACGCTGGTGGTCATGCTCATGCCGGCCACGACCCTGGTCGTGCCGCTGTTCCTCGAGATAAACGCGGTGCACCTGGTCGGGTCGCTGTGGTCGGTGGTGCTGCCGTTCTCGTTCTATCCGTTCGGCGTCTTCCTGACCTACATCTACTTCAGCACCGCGCTGCCCCGCGACCTGCTCGCCGCGGCGCGCATCGACGGCTGCACGGAGTTCGGGGCGTTCCGCCGGATCGCGTTGCCGCTGGCCGCCCCAATCATCGCGCTGGTGGGGTTCTTCAGCTTCGTGGCGAACTGGACCAACTACTTCCTGCCCTACGTGATGCTGCCGGAAAGCAGTCAGTACCCGGTCCAGGTGGGCCTTGGCCTGCTGCTGACCGACGTCCCGCAGTTCAACCCGACCGCGGGCACCGCCGCGGTGCTGCGGCCCGAGCTCGCCCTGGCCACCCTCGTGGCGATCAGCCCGGTGCTGATCGTGTTCCTGTTCGCCCAGCGCTACCTCATCAGCGGGCTGCTCGCCGGGGCGACGAAGGAGTGACATGACGCGTGCCGACATCGTAGCCTCAGTGCCGCTGCTCGAGCCCCCGGGCTGGGCACTGGCCGAGCGGGAGCTGTTCGACCTGCTCGACCACGCCTGGCGTCGCTTCGCCCGGGATTTCACCGGCCCGGACGGGCGGCTGAACTACCGGGACGCGCTCACCTCCCGCGACGGCGTGGACGACTTCTACGAGGTGTTCTTCAACTGGCCGCAGCTGTATCTGCTCGGCGGGGCAGACGACCTGCTGGCCAGCGCCGAACTGCACTGGGAGGGAGTCACCGCGCAGCTGACCGAGCTCGGCATGCTTTCCGGCGAATACGAGCGCGGATACGACTGGTTCCACCAGGGCGAGAGCCTGCTCCTGCTGTACTTCCTGACCATGGCCGACCCGGCCCGGTGGGCCGGGCGGGCGGTGCGGTTCGCCGAGCTGTACGTCGATCCCGCGCACGGCAACTACGATCCCAGCCGCCGCATCATCCGCCGGCCCCACAACGGCTCCGACCCCGGGCGCACCGGCCTGTTCGACGGGACGCACTACCCCTGGCTGGACAGGGAGGCACGCAGCTACGGCTTCCCGCTCTACTGGCTGGTGCCCGACGGCGTGCCCGAGCCCGAGCGCGCGCAGGACCGGCGGCTGACCAGTGAGATGACCGTCTGCATGGGCACAGGGGACACCGCGGTCAACCTCGCGGCCGCCGGGCTCGTCCTGAACGCCTGGATCCTGACCGGCAACCCGCGCTACCGGGACTGGATCGAGCGGTACGTCGGGGCGTGGCGGGAGCGCGCCGCCGCGAACGACGGGATCGTGCCGGACAACGTCGGCCCGGACGGGGTGGTCGGCAGCCTGCTCGGCGGGCGCTGGTACGGCGGGCACTACGGCTGGTCCTGGCCGCACGGCTGGTACAGCGTCGGCAGCGCCGCCGCCGTCGCCGCGCTGGCAGCGGCCGTTGCGACCGGCGACGGCGGTTACCTGGACCTGGTACGCCCGGCTCTGGACGCGTTGATCGGGCACGGCAAGGTGATGGCGTTCGCCGAATCCGACTCTTCCCTTCCCGCCAAGTGGTACCCGCAGCTGGCCGAGGACGTGGCCACCCCGACCCTGCTGGTCCCGTTCCGGTACAGCGATCGCGGCTGGTTCGACTACAACCCAATGCTGGCGGCCGTACCCATGGCCCTGTGGCACCACGGCAACAACTCGGCCGATCGGCAGCGGCTGGAGGAACTGCGCGAGGCGGCCGGATACGACTGGCGGACCGTCCGCTCCTTCCGCAGCAAGGAGGAAGCCGGCCACGAAGAGCCCTGGTTCGCGTTCCTGGCCGGCGACAACCCGGACTACCCCGAGAAGATCCTCGCTGCCGCCCAGGCCCAGGTACGCCACCGGCTTGCCCGTATGCAGACCCACCGCGACATCGACGTAACCGAGGCCGACATCCACCTGTGGCAGCAGTGCAACCCGGTCGTCACCGAGGCACTGGTCCAGCTGACGTGGGGCGGCCCGCAGGTGATCTACAACGGGGGACTGCAGCAGGCCAGGGTCCGCTACTACGACGCCAGTCGGCGCCGCCCCGGCCTGCCCGCCTCGGTAGCCGCCCTGGTCTCCGGCATCGACCCCCTAGGGACCGTCGTCGACCTCGTTAACCTGCACTCGGAACAAGGCCGCACCGTGATCGTGCAGGCCGGCGCGTTCGCCGAGCACACCATCGAGGCGGTGCGCTACACCGCCTGCCCGGACCAATCCTGGCTCGGCAGCCTCTACGACTACGGGCACAGCCAGCCAGCTGTCACCGAGCACCAAGCTGACATCCACGGGCCGTGGCTATCCGTACACCTGCCCGCCTCCACCCGCATCCGGCTGACCCTGACGCTCGCCCTGCGCACCAGGACCCCGTCCTACGCCACGCCCTTCGACGGACCCAGCCCGGCCGGGTAAGGCCAGATTTATGCCGAACGAGCAGGCAGACCCGCCCCGACCATCCCGGCCGCCTGGCCCGCTACGGCGCGGCGTGCTTCCCGCCACTGAGGGCGAACTCGACACGCTGGAGCTGCCATGATCCAGACTGACGCGCACCACCACATCTGGGAGCTCGACGACTCCGGGATGGACGCGATCCGCCGGGACTTCACCCTGACCGACCTCGCGCTGCAGACGAAGGCCGCCGATATTGACCGCGCCGTCCTCATCCAGGTGCTTCCCAGTCTCGCCGAGACGACCGAGTTCCTGGCCCTGGCGGGTGAGTCGGATCTGGTGGCGGGGGTAGTCGGCTGGGCGGACCTTACCTCCGCCGCCATTCCGGAGACACTTGCTACGCTGCGCTAGGGTCCTGGCGGCGCACGCCTGGTGGGCATCCGCCATCTGGTGCAGGGTGAGCCACACCTCGCTGGCTGGCCTGTCCGGACGTGCGACGGGGCCTGCGCGCGGTGGCTCCGCCCGCGTGAGTCCTGGACCACCTCGCCAAGCCGCCCATCGCCTCCGGCGAGTTGCAGCCGTGGGCCGCGCTGGTCCGGGAACTCGCGGTCCTGCCCAACGTGTACTGCAAGCTGTCCGGGATGGTCACCGAGGCCGGGCGGCCGGGCTGGACGGTGGCCGCCTGCGCCCGTACGCGGAGACGGTGCTCGACGCCTTCGGCCCTTCCCGGGTGATGTTCGGCTCCGACTGGCCAGTCTGCCTGCTCGCCACCTCGTACGCCGGTGTCGTATCCGCCGCCCGGGAGCTGACCGCGGAGCTGAATCCGGACGCGCAGGCCCAGGTCTTCGGCGGAACCGCCGCACGTGTCTACGGGCTGCCGGAGACCGGGCCACGAGAGTCCGCCTGGCCTACGGGGAACGCGGACTGGACATCGACGTCCCGGCTACGGCCACGATCATCGAGCCGGTCCACCAGGAGGCGGCACCTGACCAGGTTGCCGTCCTTCGCGCCGCGCTACGCCGCCCGATAGCCGGCCCGCCGCTGCGCGAACGGGTGCGCCCTGGCCAGACCGTGGCTATCTCCGTCTGTGACGGCACCCGCCCGCAGTCGCGGCACCTGATGATCCCCGCCATCCTCGCCGAACTCGGCGGCGTCGTCCGCCCCGGGGACGTGGTGATCCTCGTCGCCACGGGCACCCACCGCGGCAATACTGACGCGGAGCTGCGGCAGATGTTCGGCGACCAGACCGCGGCCACCCTGCCGATCGTCAACCACGACGCCCGCAACCGCGCGCAGCTCACCTGGATGGGCACCCACGGCAGGGACGTGCCGGTGTGGCTCAGCCGCGTGTGGGCAGCGGCCGACGTGCGGATCACCACCGGCTTCGTCGAGCCGCACTTCTTCGCCGGCTTCTCCGGCGGCCCCAAGCTCGTCGCCCCGGGCCTGGCCGCGCTGGAGACGATCCTGGGCCTCCACGACGCCGCCCGGATCGGCCATCAGCGTGCGACCTGGGGCATCACCCACGGCAACCCGGTCCATGACGACGTCCGCGCCATCGCCGACGCCACCGGCGTCACCTTCGCCCTGGATGTCGTCCTCAACCGGGACCAGGCGATAGTGGCCGCATTCGGCGGCGACCTGCTGCCCATGCACGCCGCCGCGACGGCCGTGGCCAGGCGCATGGCGATGCGGCCCGTACAAGCGCCGTTCGACGTGGTGGTCACCACCAACTCCGGCTTCCCGCTGGACCAGAACCTCTACCAGTCGGTCAAGGGATTGTCGGCCGCCTATCAGGTCCTACGCCCGGGCGGGACGATCATCTGCGCGGCCGAGTGCTGCGACGGCTTCCCGGACCACGGCTCGTACCGCGAGATCCTCGCCTCTGCGCCGTACCCGCGGGAGCTTTTCGATGCCATCAGAGCCAGTGACAAAGTAAGTGACAATGACTCCAGGCTACGGCCGACATAACGCGACGTACCCAGACACCGCAATCCCTCCGACTGCGGTAATCCGACCCAACCCGATGGCATCAGACGAAACCGGCATGCATGGTAAGGAGAAGGTCTACGGTTCGATTCCGTAACGGGGCTCCAGCTCATCCGGGTCTTTCGAAAACTAAACGACCACTAGAAACCGCCCCAATATACGGCCTGTAAATGCCCCTCGAGTGCCCTCGCCATAGCTTTTAGCCCGGTGATCAGGGCGATGAGCTGGAATGCCGGCAAGCCGGCCAGGATCGGTTAGCGTTTCCGGTTTCAGGAACGCGTCCGTTGTCGCGCTGGCGGGGGACCCGGCCGCAGCCGGTGACCTGTCCGCCGGGTTACGGTCTGGGCGCGAGTTGCTCCAGCCGTAAGGACCCGGACACTTTGAAGACCGTGATGAGCTCTTCTTGAACCGCAAAGGCAGACGGTGGCCCAGCGCCGGCGTGACCATCGTCCGTCCCGTCGTGTCACTGGCGCTGCCAGGAAGGCACAATAAATAATCAGTTGCCCCCTCGGTAACGACCGAGCGGCTGATCGAAGCGTGCAACCGCGCCTGCCGACTAGGGGCAGCTGAGCCGCGGTTTACCTGCGGCGGTGGTCATGCTCCGATCATCCTGTCATGCGCGACGCCAGTTGCATTGGTGATGGAACGGAACGCGCGGCGGAGTCGCATCCCGGACCCGCTGCACGCGGGTAGTGTGTCCGGGTGCCCATCGAGCGGCGAGATTTCTTTCTGCTCGCCGGCGCGGCCGTCGCCTCAGCCGGGCTGGCCGGCTGCACCAGCGCGCGCCAGGCCAACGTGCCCAGCGATCGTGGATCATCGGCATCCGCGCCGTCGCCTAGGATGAGCCCGCGCGGCGACGCGAGCAGGCAGCCGAGTGCCCAACTCGGCCCGCAGGTCGTGCACGGGCCACGAGGCCGGCCCCAGGTGGCGCTTACCTTCCATGGTCAAGGACCGCTGTCGATGGCCGAGGCGCTGCTGGGCGAGGCAGAGCGGGCCGGAGCGCGGGTCTCGGTGCTCGCCGTCGGGACCTGGCTCGAGCAATACCCGCAGATTGCGCAGCGGATCCTGAGCGGGGGCCACGACCTGGGCAATCACACCATGCATCACCTAGACATTGCGGCTATGGACGCCGCTGGCGCCTACGCCGAAATCGCCGGGTGCGCGCAGCGGCTGCGTGTCCTGACCGGATCGGCCGGCCGCTGGTTCCGGCCCTCGCAGACGCAGTACGCGACGCCGCTGATCGAGCGGGAGGCCAGCAAGGCGGGCTACCAGACCTGCGTGTCTTATGACGTGGACTCGCTCGACTACACCGATCCCGGACCGGACGCGGTCGTCGCCACCGTGCTCGGCTCGGTGCGGCCAGGGTCGATCGTGAGCCTGCATTTCGGCCACTCCGGGACCGTGACCGCCCTGCCCGTGATCCTGAGCGGCCTGGCCAGCCGGAGGCTGCGTCCGGTCACCCTGACCGGCCTGCTGTCCCGGTGACGGCTCGTGCGGTCCGGCTGGCGGCCACGGTGGCCGCAGTACTGGCCGCTGGAGCGGTAGCGGCTGGGTGCGGTGGGAGCACGGGCGCACCGGGTCCGCCGTCAGCCTATCTCGGTATGGTGCTGGACCGGCCGGTGCCGGCCGGGATTGCGGACCTGCCGCTGACCACGGACGCTGACCGGCCGACGAGCCTGGGTGCCTGGCACGGCCAGGTGGTGGTGCTCGCCGACTTCCTCACCTTGTGCCAGGAGACCTGCCCGCTGACCACGGGGAACCTGCTGGTGATGGATCGTGCGGTCATGGCGGCGGGCCTGGGACACCGGGTGCGCTTCGTGGAGCTGACCGTCGACCCGGAGCGGGACACCCCGGCCCGGCTGCATGCGTACCGGGCGCTGATCGGGGCGCCAGCGAACATGCTGCTGCTTACCGGCCGCGTGGCGGTGATCGAGCGGATCTGGCGATACCTCGGGGTCTGGTACCAGCGGGTCGGCGAGGACAGCCCGCCCGGGACCGACTGGCTGACGGGCCGGCCGCTGAGCTACGACGTCGACCACGAGGACGCCCTGCTCTACCTCGGCGCTTCCGGTCGGGTGCGCTTCGTCGTGGTGGGCTCGCCCAACGCATCCGGGGCGCCCGTCGCGCCCGCCTTGCGCCGCTTCCTGAGCGCTCAGGGCCGCGCCGACCTCAGCCACCCCGACGCGAGCACCTGGACCGCGGCCGAAGCGCTCAGCCCGGTCGCCTGGCTGACCGGGCGGCCGATCCGGCCAGCCGGCAGCTGACCTGGCCGGTGGCGGGGAAAGCACGGTCACGCGCGGCTGACGGGAAGGCGCAGGGTCACCGAACCGGCGCGGGCGAAGTAAAAGGTGATGGCCAGGCTCATGCCGGGCGGCAGGGCCGAGCCTGGCTGGACCGTCAGGGTCGCGGTCACGGGCGGGGACGCGCCGCCCGACCGTCCCGGGATCAGCAGCGGCCCGTAGTGGAGCCAGGTGTCCACGACGGTCGGCGACGGGGTCTCGGCCCCGCAGCCGGACAGGTCGGGCAGTTCCCCGACATTGACCTGCTGGTGGTAGACCGCGACCGGGGCGCCGTCTGCGGCGGTGGCAGCGTCCAGCTGATCCGAAGGCTGCCCACTGGTACTGACCTGCACGCTGGCGGTCAGGTTGCCGCCCGGGCCAGGGGCCAGCGCGGTGGCGCTGACCGTGACCGGGCCCAGCCGGGCGAGCGCGGTGTCCGGAGCCGGAGCCGGAGCTGGGGCCACGCCCGCGAGCCCGAGCAGGGCCAGGCCGGCCAGCGCCAGGCGGAAGACTCTCATCGGGTGATCCCGGTATGGCCCAGGGAGTAGCGGCCCGGCTGGGGCCATACGCACAGCCCGTGCGGCTGCACTCCCACCGGGATCTTGGCCAGCAGATGGCCGGTCGCCGTGGCGATGGCGTAGACGACGTTGTCATAGCGCCCGGACACCCAGAACACCTTCCCGTCCGGGGACAGGTTGCCCATGTCCGGGCTGCCCCCGCCCGGGATCCGCCAGATGGTGACGATCTTCCTGGTCGCGAAGCTGATCACGGTGATCGTGCCGTTGCCGCGGTTCGTCACGTAGAGAAAGCGGGCATCGCGGCTCGGGTACAGGCCGTGGGCGTCCGGGCCGGTGGGGATGAACCCGGCTACCCGGAACGTCGCGGCGTCGATCAGCCAGACCCCGGCGTGGTTCTTGTCGGCGACGTAGAAGATGCGCCCGGGCGGGTCGAGCTTGATGTCCTGCGGCGCCGAGCCCGGCAGGTTCAGGTAATCCACGACCTTCAGCGTGTGCAGATCGACCCGGACCAGCCGGCCGCCGAACTCGCAGGTGGCAATCAGGTAGGCGCCGGTGGCCGCGAAGTCGATGTGATCCACGCCCGCGCAGTCAACGTGGATCCGGTGCTCGAGGGCGAAGGTATGCGGGTCACGCAAGTCCAGGTCCTGGCGGGACTCGGCTACCACGATGGCGTAGCGCCCATCGGGAGTGAAGTACATGTTGTACGGGTCGTCCACTGCGATGTTCGGACCGGCCCGCTGCCCGGTGCGGGGACTGATCGGGGTGAGGCTGTTGCCCAGGTCGTTCGTCACGTACAGCGTGCGCATGTCGTAGGCAGGCACGACGTGCTGGGGGTTGAGCCCAGTCTGGTAGGTCCCTATCACCTTGTAACTCGCCGGGTTGATGACGGTCACTGTAGAGCCGCCGCTGTTCGGCACGTAAATGCGGTACGGCACCCCGCGCACGGCCGGGCTAAGCATGTTCGCCCCGGCATCGGCGTAGATGTTCGCCGGGTTCGGTACCGGCGGCATCCCCGGCAGCGGCTCCGACAGGTCCGCTACCGGGTTCGCCACCCGCCAGATTTCCGCCGTACTGGAGGCCGAACGGCCGGGCGAAGCGCGTCCCGCACTCGAGTGGGATATTCGAGTCGACGGCGGCACCGCGGGGTGCGATGTCGGCCGGAAGATCATCACGCCCGCTGCGATCACGGCCGCGACGACCACGGACACGCCGCCGAACCACACCGTGCGCCGCGCCCACTGGCCCGCCGGCCAGCCAACCTTGCCCATGCTGATCCTCCCTGCACGACCCAGCCGGGCTGCGCTCGTCCCGTCCTGGTGCTTGCGGAGCCTGAGATCCACGCCGGAAACGCTTACCCGGCCCCTATCGTGAGTACACGAGCCAAGGCAGTAAACCACAGCCCGTTAGGCCCGGGTTGCCGGTCCTCGCGACTTGCGGCCGTGACTGGCGATCAACGGTACGGGTTCACCTGTTCGCGCTCACGTCCGTGATCCGGGGCTGTGAGGCCTTGGGTATTTTCAGATGTCTCAAGCCTCGCCAGCCGACGACACCGGCGGCGGCTAGGATAAAGCCCGCCGCAAGCAGGGCGAGCTCGAAGCCCCGGAGGAATGATGCAACCGCTGGGTAGAGCGCGTCCGGCCCGAGGGACGCGGCGACCTGATGAACCTGGCCGCCCGCGACGTCGGCACCGAGTTGCGCAGCCGGCTGCCGTCCGGCCGGCGGCAAAGATCCGGCGCGCCGATGCCAGTCGGCCAGGATCACAGTGCTGGCGATGGATCCCAAGATCGCCAGTCCCATGGCCGTGCCGATCTGGCGGCAGGAGTTGAACAGGGCTGACCCGATCCCGGAGGATCCAGCGGGAACCTCGGCCATGGCCGCAGATGATCCCGCCGGGACCATCAGGCCGAAACCCGCTCCCACCACGATGTAGCACGCTGCTGGCCACGCAAACGGTGTCGTCCTGTTCAGCTGGCTCATCCCGAGCATGCCCGCGGCGGCGGCGAAGCAGCCCAGCCCCACTGCCCAGGCGGCCGGCAGCCATCGTGCGAGCCGCTTTCCGGCCTGGGCTACGGCGAAGTACGGAATGCAGAAGAACAGCCAGGACAGGCCGGTATGCAGCGCGGACCACTCCCGGATGTTCTGGAAGAAGAGCGTGACGTAGTAAATGAATCCCGAGAAGGCCAGGTAGGCCAGGAGGTATACCGCACATGCCCGGGTGAAGCCCGGGGTTCGCAGCAATGCGGGGGGCACCATCGGGGCTGCGGCCTTGCGCTCCCACGCAACGAAGACGGCCAGGACGGCGATGCCGCCGGCCACGCAGACAGCCGCGACCGGCGAATTCCAGCCGACGTCAGCGGAATCGATGAACCCGAAGGTCAGCAGCAGCAGGCCGGACGCACTCAACGCGACCCCCGCGACGTCGAAGGAGCGGGGAACCGGCTCCCGGGACTCGGTGACCGCTACCAGGCAGACGGCCACGGTCACTATCCCGATCGGGATATTGACCCAGAAGATCGATGACCAGGGAAACACGCTGAGCAGCAAGCCGCCGAGGACGCTGCCACCCGCGACGGCCAGGCCGCTTACCGCGGCCCACAGCCCGATCGGGCCGGTCCTGGCATCCGGAGGGTAAGCCTCGGAGATCAGCGAAAGGGTCAGCGACGACATCACGGCGCCGCCGATTCCCTGGACTACCCGGAAGCCGATCAGCATTGTGCCCGAAACCGACAAGGCGCAGCCGGCTGAGGCAAGCGTGAAGAGGATGACCCCGCTGACGAAAATGCGCTTGCGCCCGAGGTGATCACCCAGCGCGCCGCCTGCCGGTATCAAGGCGGCCAGCGCCAGGGCGTAGCCACTGACAACCCATTCCAGTCCCGCCGGCAACAGATGCAGCTCATGCTGCATGGCCGGAAGGGCAACGCTCACGATCAGGACATCGAGCACCATCATGCCCTGAGCCAGGCACGCCACCGTCAGGGTCAGCCGCTGCCTGAGCCTGATCCCCAAAGTCATGGCAACAGCCTGCCTGACCTGCTGGCCTGGCACCAGATCCAGCCTGCTCCTAGTACGGACCAGCAGCTCTGCCGGCAATCACCAGCCGTTGCAGACATACAGGCCTGCTCATAAACGTGCCCAATGCGAAACGTCCTCACGGGGTTCGTCCGCTGCCCGTCTCCGTTGCGGAGAAAATGCCTTGTCGACCGGCAGCGGCTTGGCCATGCGCGCCAGGCTCGCCCCACCTGCGTCCTCCAGCACGACCGACCCGGGATGCCGCGGCGCCTCCGCCAGCTGCGTCACCCCCGCGACGCCGGGCGAGCGTTCCAGCATCGCGGCCTCCTGCCGCGTCCGCGTTTCCGCGTCCGGTCCCAGCGGCTCCTTGCGGATGACCGTGCGCCCAGGCAGGAACAGCCTAGTGACGCGAGTGCGCTCGCTGGGGTGCATGACTTAGGCCCGGACGAACGGCTCCGGGCCAGGCCGCACCCCGCCTGCTTCCATCTGGTACCTCCACCCACGGCCGGGCCTCCCTATATCTGCCTACACCCAGGCTGAGGACATGAACCACGGTCCGTTCGGCATATTAGGTGCTTTTATCCGAACGAGCCGTGGGTGCGAGTATCTCGGCCTAGCCCTCCCTCACCCGGCGTCGACAGCGGCGGCGGCGCGCGTCTTCGGCTACGACGCGCCCGCTCGCTGCCCCGTTCGCTGTCTTCTGCGGCCACCTGCTGGTAGGCCTCCTCGAAATCACCGCTGCCCAGCGCAGCAAGCCCGGTGCCCGCCAGGCGTTCGTCTGTATGGTCCGGGACCCGCGGGGTGCTGCCCACTTTTCATCTCGTCGGTCAATGCTCGTGTCGTGTCATGGCTGCCGGGGCCGGCAGCCAGGAGCACCTGGACGTGGCGGCAGCAGACGGTGCGCGGTGTCGAGGTCACCGTCGCCGCTGATCAGCACATAAGCGGCTGTCGCTACGGCCTGCAGCTCACCAGGAATATGGGGAGGTACTCCCTATGGAGTCCGAGGTGGGCCGATCGTAGTGTCGGAACAGTCAGGAAACCGAGGAGTCCGTATGCCCGACACCGCGTTCTCGCTGCTCACGTCTCACGCATCGCAACAGCGCGCCGGCCGAGTGACACTACTTGAGCGGGGGACTGCGCTGGACGCACTGGGAGAACTTGCGGGGCAAGCGCGCAGCGGTGAAGGCCGGTTCGTCCTGCTCGAAGGCGAGGCGGGTGTGGGCAAGTCGAGCCTGCTGGAGCAGTTCACGCACGACTTGCCCGACTCACGCCTTCTGTCGGGCGCCTGTGACGGCATGTTCACGCCCCGGCCGTTGGGTCCGCTCTTCGACATCGCGCAGCAGGTACACGGCCGCCTGCACTCGCTGTGCCGGGCAGACGCGTCCCGGGAGCAACTCTTCGACGCGTTCCTTACCGAACTGTGCGAGCCGGGGCCGCTGCCTGTCGTCGTCATCGAGGACGTGCACTGGGCCGATGAGGCTACCCTGGATCTGCTGAGCTTTCTCG
>JBAPYC010000803.1:0-3877 GCA_049284535.1 Streptosporangiaceae bacterium | reverse complement strand
CGGCGAGCATGGGGAGCATGTCAACCGCGGGATCAAATACCGCCGCGGAGAGCAACCCCAACCTGGACCTCGGTTCGTCGCTGGGGGGCACGACCGCGCCCGGCTTCCGGCTGACCAACCAGTTTGGCCAGCCGATGTCGCTGAGCCAGTTCCGCGGCAAGGTCGTGATGCTGGGGTTCGAGGACTCGCAGTGCACCACGGTCTGCCCGCTGACCACGCAGAGCATGATCGAGGCGAAGCAGCTGCTGGGGGCGGCCGGGACCAAGGTGCAGCTGCTGGGAATCGACGCCAATCCCGACGCCACCACCGTGCCGGATGTGCTGGCCTACTCCCGGGCGCACGGCATGGTCAACCAGTGGGACTTCCTGACCGGGTCGCCCGCTGAGCTGAAGGCGATCTGGACCAAATACCACATCGCCGTGCAGATCGAGTCGGGACAGATCGATCACACTCCGGCCCTGTATGTGATCGACCAGCAGGGCCGGGAGCAGAAGCTGTACCTGACGCAGATGGCCTACTCCAGCGTCGGGCAGTCTGCCGTTGTGCTCGCGGACGAGATCTCCACCCTGCTGCCCGGGCATCCCAAGGTCGCCAGCGCCAAGTCGCTCGCCTCCATCGCCGTGCAGGGACCAGCGGACCACCTCACGCTGCCGTCGGCCCAGGCTCAGGGCGGCACCGTCACCCTGGGCCCGGGGCAGCCTCACCTGGTCATGTTCTTCGCTACCTGGCTATCCGAAGTCTCGGACCTGAAGTCCGAGCTCACCACCATGAACACGTACGCGGCGGACGCCAAGCGCGAGGGCCTGCCGCAGCTGACCGCGGTGGACGAGACCGTGGTGGAGCCGTCGCAGGCGACCATCCGCTCCTACCTGCGCAGTCTCGGTACCACCCTGAGCTATCCCGTCGGGCTCGATACCACCGGCCGGATCGCGGACGGTTTCGCCGTCCAGGACCAGCCCTGGTTCGCCCTGGTCTCCGCGTCCGGGAAGATCGTCTGGTCCCACGACGGCTGGCTCCCGCTGTCCGCCCTGGAAGCAGCCGCCAAGTCCAAGGGCTGACCAGGTCCGGCCCGGGCCCGGGGGCTGCGGCGCCCGGCCGCGTGACATCCGTCATGGTTTGCCCCTGCCCGGAAGTCATCCGCGGCACGGGATATTAAGCACTGGGCCGGACCGCCCTCGGGTACTAGCGTTGATGTCGTGAGTGCTTCGGACAGTGTCGACATCGTCGTCGCCCTCGTCGTCCTGGGTTTCCTTCTCTACCGGCAACTGCGGCCTCAACCGGTCCGTGACAACGTGCGGCTGCCGGTCATCCTTGGCATCATCGGCGTGGTCGAGGTGGTCCAGTTCCTCGACAAGCATCATGGCTCCAAGATCTTCCTCACCCTCGGCGGCAGTCTGGTCCTGGCCGCCGTCTTCGGCGCACTCCGCGCGGCCACGACCCACGTGTGGGTCGAGGGAGGTCAGGCCTGGCGCCGGGGCAACTGGATCACCGCCGTGCTCTGGATCGTCTCCGTGGGCGGTCACCTGGGCTATGACTACCTGATCGACGGCAAGGGTCCCGAGTCCGGGCTGGGTTCGGCATCCCTGCTGCTGTACCTCGCCGTCACGCTGCTGATCCAGGGACTCATCCTGCTGTCCCGGGCCAGCCGCCTTCCCGGCGCCTCCGGGCCAGGCACGGGCTTCGGGTCAGGCACGGGCTTCGGGTCAGGCACGGGCTTCGGGTCAGGTCAGGGTTTCGGGTCAGGCCAGGGTTTCGGCTCAGGTCAGGGTTTCGGGTCACGCAGGCGTTACCGCAGGCAGGACGCGGACTACCCGCCGCCGGATGCCAGCTACCCTTCGCAAGGCAGTAGCCAGCAAGGGCAGTAGCCAGCAGCGCAGTAACCGGGCGCCCGCATAGATCCGGGCCGGCCGAATTCGGCCGGCCCGGATACCCCCCGCCCCCACGGCCGGGTTGCACCCCAGGACTCCCCATTCCCGGGAAAGGCGCCCCGGCCAGATCACGAGCTGAGCGGGCCCCCCCGAACCCCGCTAGCCCGGATACCCCTACAGAGCGCCAGCCCGGCAGATAAATACAGCTGGCCCGCGGGATATCGCAACCGTGATCCGCGGCACAAACGCCTCAGATCGTGATCCATCCGGTCATCACGTCGGTGCCATCGGGCGCCCGCCACCGCAGCCGGAACGGGCTGGGCGGAATCGGCTCCACCGAGAAACACCCCAGCTCGTCCACTTCGGTCGTGGTGCTCTCGTCGTTGCGCGGATGGATCTCGAGGGTCCCGCTCCGCGGCGGGATGATCTGGCCCAGCACGGAGCCCTCGGTGACCTCGAGCTCCAGGCTCAGGTGAGCCGAGGTGAAGGTGAGGGCCCGGATGGAGGCGGTCTCGGCCCGCATCACCGTGGCCTCCTGCGTGTCCTGCCGGGAGTCGTAGGTGAGCTGCGCCAGCTCGCTGTCGATGTTGTGCCACGCGTAGGCGTTCTTGCCCGTCTCGACGAACCACGACGGGACGGCCTGGCGTGCCCGCATTGATTCCCGCAGCGCCTCCCAGAGCTGCTCGTCGTCCCAGCCGTCAGGCACCTGGCTCGCCTCCCCGCGTGTTGATCCTGGTTTCACCGTCCGTCAGCTCGATGAAGGCGTCTGACCTGCGCAGCCGGTCCAGGCACCGAGCCCGCTGCGGGCCGATGCTTCCGACCGGGATATCCAGCTGGGTGTGGATCTCCGCATAGGAATGCGGTGGATCACTGATCAGCATGGACAGCAGTTGCTGGCAGCGGGGCGGCAGCTCAGCAAAGGCGGCCCGCAGCAGTGCGTTCCGCTCAGCCATCAAGATCTCCTCGTCGATCACCGTGTCGTCCACGAACTGCAGCGAGTCGTCCAGCCCGGCGCCAGCCCGCTCGGCCCGGCTCGCGGCGGTCACCACGCGCAGGCACTCGCGCGCGGTGGTCGTCGCCAGCCAGCCCGGCAGCGCGGCCGGCTCGCGGAGCTTGCCGAGCTGTTCCACCAGCAGGAGCCACACACTCTGGCCCACGTCCTCGACGTCGTGGTTGCTCAGCCGGTACCGGGTGCAGATTGTATACACCAGTGGCGCATAGCGCTCGACGAGCTCGTTCCATGCGTCCTGGTCGCCTCCGGAGGCGCCGTGGACCAGCGCGACTACTGACGGATCGTCACGCATGGCCATCTCCGGCCTGCTCGCTCTTCATCGTGATCAACACCTCGGTCGGTGGTAATCATCTGTTTCTAACTCAGAGGGCAGCCCCGCGCATCTGATACAGCCCGGGGAAAATTTTTTTCGCGATGTTCCCGATGCAAGCCGGAAATTATACCCCAGGTCCCCCCAAAAAGCCGTAAAAACCTCAATACCGAACGGGCGGCCATCATGCTCCCGCGTACGCTATCCCTGCTCCGCCCCGCCGTCGCCCTCGCCGCCGCCGGACCCGCCCTCGCCGCCGCCGGACCCGCCCTCGCCGGCCCGCTCCGCGAACCAGGCCGCGATCTGGGAGCGTGAGCTGAAACCCAGCTTGGCCAAGATGTTGGCCACGTGCCGGGCCGCGGTGGTCGGGCTGATGGAGAGCTCCACCGCGATGGCCTTGTTGCTGAGGCCGCTGGCCACCAGAGCGGCGACCTGCTCCTCGCGTGACGTCAGCGAGCTGGGCGGCGTGGCCGACACCCGGTACGAGCGCACCACGGTCAGCTCGGGGTCCGCTCCGGCACCAGAGCCGAACCGGTCCGCCTGCCGGTTCATGGGGGAGCCCAGGGCCAGAGCGACCGCGGTCTCGCTGGTCATGGCGCACCCGTTGGCCCACAGCTGGGACACGCCGGCGTCGCCTAGGCGGCGGGCCGGGGCCAGGTAGCCTTCGGCGCGCGCGCCGGGCAGCGG
>JBAPYC010000802.1:0-1896 GCA_049284535.1 Streptosporangiaceae bacterium | reverse complement strand
GGACACGTTGGTCTGCATGGACTTCATCCCGGCGCTGGGGGAGACCGCCCCGGTCAGGATCTGCTCCCAGACCGTGCTGATCTCGCTCTCCACCGCGCTGCCGTTCGGCACGCCCACGATCATGGTGGAGTAGGACAGCTCGTCACTGAAGTGCTCGGTTCCGGGTGGGTAGTTCTTCAGGAACGACTGGCTGCGCGCGGCCGACTGGCGGATCGGCATGTCCCCGCCGAAGTTGACCACCGGACCCTGCTGGAATTCATCAGACACCGTGTACTTGATGAACTCCCACAGCGCCTTCTTGTTCTTGGTCGACTTGAACATCGGGAACCCGCCCACCCCGACCGGGGTGCCGCCCCTGACCTGCGACGGCCACGGCACGATGGCGAACTGGCTGTTGATGGCGCTCTGGGCCAGCGGGATGGAGCTGTTCGGCCAGATGCCGGCGCCGAACATGCCCAGCTTGCCCGCGGCGGCCTCGTTGAAGGCGTTGTAGGTGCCACCGGGCTGGTTGACCAGCTTCTTGGCCACCAGGTTGCGGGCGAACGTGGCCGCCTCGATGTTGGCCGGACTGTCGGCCACGGCCTTGGTCTGGTCGGCGTTGAGGATGTCGCCGCCGTTGGTCAGCACCCAGGGATAGACGTCGGTGAACGGCCCCGGGGTCGGGGCCCCGATCGCGAAGCCCAGCCGGCTGGACCCTGAGGTGATCTTGGTCGCCGCGGTCAGGAAGTCGTTCCAGGTCCAGCCGGGGGCGGGCTCTTTCAGTCCGAGCTGGGAGAACAGCTTGCGGTCGTACCAGATCGACATGACGTTGTAGCCGATCGGGATGAAGTAGGTGTGTCCCTGGATGTTGTCCAGCTGCCGGAAGTTGGCCAGCAGCGTCGGGTTGACGTCGGCGTAGAAGTTGTCGATCTCCGCCTTGTCCGAGGCGATGTAGCTGTCCAGGGGCACGACCACGTTCTTTTCCTCGAACAGCCGCATGCCCTCGGTGGCGATGTAGGCGCTGTCCATCGGCTGCCCGCCCGCCAGCCGGGTGGAGATCTCCTGGAACACCGAGACCCAGGTGTTGGTGGCGGTGTTCGTGGTGAACGAGTTGACGTGGATGCCGGTCTTCTTCTCAAAGGCCTGCAGGTACTTGGTCGTCTGGCTCAGGTCCTTCGGCGTCACCGGCAGCCCGATGGTCAGCACGTCGTCGCCGGTGGAACCGCTACTGCTGCTGCCGGACGAGGATCCGCACGCGGCCAGCAGCGGCCCGGCCACGGCCGCCGCGGCGCCAGCCGACAGCAACTTTCGCCGGCTGATCATCGGCCGGCCCGCGAAGGCTCCGGGGGAGGCCCCAGCGGAAGCTGCCGTTGGGTCCGGGCCTGGTCTTGCGTTCCCGCGCGCACGCTGTGCCTCATCGCTCATGCCGTGCCTTCCTTCCTGGCGTAACCGCCCGGCGCTGCCGGTGGCCTCGCGGGCCCCGGCAACGGGCCGGTAAGTCTGATGTCTGAATGACGTGCTGCTGAACGCGGGCGGGAGCCGGGACGGGGCCAGTTGCGGCGGCCGTCCGGGCCCAGTTCACGCCGTGCCAATCCCGGGGTCATCGGCGATTCGGCCATGCGACCAGCGCCCTTCCGCTCAGTCCCGGGTCGCTCGGTGACGGGCTGCCCAGGGCTGGACCACGCGGGACCGGCCGCTCAATGCTTCGCATGGACCTTGCTGATTCCTCCCGCTCGCGCCGTTGCTTGCGGTCTCCTGCACAATCTGGTGATCAGCCAAGTAATCGATTACTGCATAATTTCCGAGTGGCGTACTGGTGTCAATAGGGCAGCAGAAACTTGCCTGGCCGCCCGCAACGGCCCATGGGGATCCGGGGCCGGTTCAGGTAGTGTCCCTGGCGTGGCCCAGGCCAGGAAG
>JBAPYC010000801.1:0-5297 GCA_049284535.1 Streptosporangiaceae bacterium | reverse complement strand
CGTGCAGTCGGCCATTCCCTCGATCGAGCAGCTGATCAGCACCGGGCACTCCGCGCCGGACGCGCTGTTCGCCGTGCTGATCGGCCCGGTGCGGTACTTCGTCCTCGACTTCGTCTGGCGATTCGTCACCGATCCGATCACGCATGCCTGCTGGTCCGGCCTGACCGGCTATTTCATCGGGCTTGCGGTGACCGGACGGCACAGGTGGTACGCCGTCGCCTGGATCGGGCTGGTGGTCGCCGCGATCTTGCACGGGCTGAACGACTGGAGCCGGGTGAACGGCCACCCGCTGTGGATCCTGGTCGTCCTGGTCAGCGGCGTCCTGTTCCTCGGCTACGCGAAGGTCGGGTCCCGCGGCGACCTGGAGGTTCCCGATGGCGGCCCGTCGGCCCTCAGACTGCTTGGCACGCCGGCCGGGCCCGCTCCCGCAGTGCCAGGCGGACAGCCCGGCGGCACGCCGGCCCAGCGTCCGCCGGTGACCGTGGGCGGTCGGCCTACGCTGGGCGATCGGCCCGCAGACCGGCTGGCCAGACCCTGGTGGGTGCACTGACGGCGCGTCCTGTCCCGTTACTCACGGTCCATCTGCCCGGTATGGAGAACCAAGCGGCCCCGTATCGTGGCCATCGATGCCACAACGGGCGGAGAGTTCTGAGATTGAGGCCATCAAGCAGGCTGGAAAGGTTCCCCGGCGTCGATCGCCGCCGCCGCAGGCCGCCGGGGGTGAGAACGGCACCGGCGGCGGCCAGGGCCGCGCACGGCGCGATGAACACCGCCACCCCGGCGCTACTGGCCCGTCCAAAGCGCTGCGAGCCCGGGTTTGCCGACGTGGGTGCCCACGTACAAGCTCCCCAGTAAGTAATCATGGTTCCGGTAAGTAGAACATGCATCATGCCGGATATGTGCTCAAGCACGCCGTACATTATCTATCTGTGCTGATCTCGGCAGTGAGGGGAGCGGTCTTCAAGACCGTCGGCTGCTGCAAGGGCCGCCCAAGCCGCGAGTGCTGTCATGCTGAGCCTCGGTTACCGCCCGCTTAAAAAGAAGCATGACGCCTGGAGGTTGCTTCCGCCGTAAGACTTCTCCACAACAACGAGCTTCGCCGCTCTCCTCCCCACAGCGACGGGTGAAGCGCTCAATTTGGCCCGCCAACCGTGGCCAGCTCGGGGGGTAACGTCCGCATTGGGACACTGCTGCGACCCGGCCGACAGCGGCTGAGAGAAGAAGCGCAGCGGATGGGCCGCCCCGCACCGGAGCGGGTAGCCGGTCAGCCTGGGTCCTCAGCTAGAGGATCCGTACTGGATAGGGACCTTGATGACCTGGACCCGGGTCCAGGCTGTCGCGCCGGGTGCGAGGTGCCAAATGGTGAGCGTACCGCCGTTGACGGCCAGGGCGTCCACCGCGCCCCCCGGGCCGGAGGCCAGCGTGGCCGTGCCTGGGGGCAGCGGGGGCAGCGGCCGCCAGGAAGATCCCGCGCTGGCGGTGATCTCGCCGCGGTTCGCCGTGGTGATGACGGCGGCGGTGCCGCTGAGCCCGAAGGAGGCCGAGGAAAGTGCCGCGCCGTGCAGGGGAAGCGGCGGCGATAGCGTCCAGTGGCCGCCGCCGTCCGCGGACCAGGCGGCGAGCAAGCTGGCGGCCGGTCCGATGCCCACCGTGAGCAGCGCTGCTAGGCCCTGCCCGGTCTGGGTCAGCCTGCTGACCGTGATGTCCTGCCCGGCTAGGGCGGCGGGGATGGCCGGCCCGGCCGCGTGCCATGTCCCACCGGTACCGGCGAAGATCCCCACGGTCCCCGGCTGGCCGCAGCTGCCGCCGAGCAGGGGGGTCTCAGGCGGGGCGTACGCAACGGCGGTGAGGTCCTGCAGCCCGCAGCGGCGGCCCGCGGCCGTCGCTGCGAGTGATCGCTGCGTGGCCAGGGTCGTCCAGCTGGTATAGCCGGGCGCGGCCAGCTCGGCGGTGCCGTCGGTGAGCAGGGCGAGCAGGTTACGGCTGGCGGGCACAGCAGCGAGCGCATCGGGGACGTCGGCCAGGGCTCCGTCGAGCGGGCCGGCCGACGACCAAGCCTGGCCGCCGTCGCGGGTGAGGATCAGCGGCGTGTAGGCCAGGTACTGGCTGGGCCGGAACCCGGTGATCAGCGACTGCGCGCCGCCGTCGGCGAGGACCAGGCCGCCGTTGTCCGCGGTGCCGGGCGGGGTGACCAGCTTCCACGTGCTGCTCCCAGCCGGGCGAACGAACAGCTGCCAGAAGTTGTCGTTGGTGGCGACCGACCCGCCCATCACCACGACGGCCCAGGTTCCGGAGGCGGTGGCCAGGGAGGTGGCCAGGAACGGCGAGCCGGCTGGCGGGGCTTCGGCCGCGGGCCCGCTGGTGGCGGGGGCGGCGCTGCCGCACCCGGCCAGGAGCGCCACCGAGGCCAGGGCCAGCGCGGCGGCCCGACGGGCTCTCACGAGTGCCCCAGCAGCTGCTGCGCGGCGTCGGTCAGCTGCGCGGCGAACGACGACTGGGTGGCCTGCGTTCCCGGGCCGGGATCGAAGTCCAGTTCCTGGCGCATGTGGCCGTTCTGGTCGATGACGAACGCGTAGTCTCCGTGCCCGACCATCGACCCGGCCGGCAATATCTCCGGCGGGGCGATGGCGTACTGCCGCCAGACCGGCTGGAGCTGGGCCAGGGTGCCGGTCAGGTACAGCCAGTTCGGCACCCCGGCCAGGCCCTCCTGGCGGTCGAACGCCTGGATGTAGCTGACCTGGGTGTCCAGCGGGTTGTAGTTGATCGCGACGAGCTCGACCCGCCGGGTGTCCGCGGACAGCAGCTGCCCGGCCTGGCGGAACTCCTGCGCGATCAGCGGGCAGTCCACCGAGCACGTGTCGTCCAGGAACGTCAGCAGCACCACCTTGCCGTGCAGGCTGGCCAGCGTCACGGCCCGGCCGTCCTGGTCGGTAAGGCTGAAGGCCGGTGCCGGGAAGTCGACCGGCGTGCTGGAACCGTTGATCGACTGCGCCAGGATGGTGTCGGCGACCGGGCTGGCCTGCGCGACAGCCATCGGCGCCGCACCAAGGATGATGACCCCGATCGCCCCGACCGACGCGACGGACCTGATGCCCGCCGACGCCAGGGTCTGCGGCGCGGCGGGCACCCGGAGCCGCTCCCGCCAGCCAGCCGAACCCGCCGGCTGCGCCGCGGCCGGTTCCGCCGCGGCGGCGGGGGCACGGGCTACGGCGAGGTATCCCGCGGTGGCCAGCAGCACGAAGGGGATCATGCTGTTCGGGTCGGTGCCGAGGCCGCCGAGGAACCCGAGGTCCTCGATCAGCACCCAGTCTGCCAGGCACAGCACGGTGAAGCCGGCCAGGACCGGGCGGATCAGCCGCGGCCGCCCGGACAGGAACGCGGCGCCGGTGACCGCGAGCGCCGCCACGACGAACAGGTTCACCGCGAACCCGTGCGCCTGGTCGAATGCCGTGAAGGCGTTGACCCAGGCCGACAGGAAACCGGGCTGGGAGGTCTGGGCCATCGCTCCGGTCATGCCGGCCAGCGTGCCGGGCTGCCCGTGGGCGGTTCCCTGCCAGAACCCCCGGCCCGGCCAGGCCTGCAGCACCGCCATCCCGATCAGGAACGCACCCGTGCCCGCCGTGGTCAGCCGCCCCAGCCATGGGCTGTACCAGGCCCGCTCGGGCAGCGTGATCAGCGCGCCGGCGACCGCGTAGATGAGGACCGCGCCCGGCGCGCCGAACAGCCAGGTCAGGCCCGGGGCGAAGATGCCGCCGAAGGACTCGCCGAACACCCATACCACCAGGCCCCAGCCGACGCTGGCCAGCCCGGCCAGCCGGGACAGCGGGCCGCGCGCCGCGACCAGCAGCCAGATGCCGATCCCGACCTGGATCCATACCGAGGCGGCGCCGGCCTGCATCGGGTGATACGACCAGTTCGTCCCGGCCCAGTTCACCACCTGCTGCACCCACTGCGGCGAGCTGGCCGCGGTCGGCTCGATCACCTGCGACGGGAGCCCGACCGCCATCTTCGGCTGGGCCTGCAAGATCCCGTCGAAGACCCACAGCAAGCCGAAGCCGATCCGCAGCACCTGCCGCCAGGCGGGCTCGGCCAGCTCGGTCACGGGGGCCTCGGCCCCCGTGACCGCGGCCGCGGGGAACAAGACCCTGATGGTCACCCAGGCCATCCCCAGAAGGGCGAAGATGAGCAGCGCGATCAGCCCCTGGTGCACCAGCGCGGCCTTGAACGCCGCCACCACCGTCGGGTCGCTCACGTCGATTCCGGAGTTCATCCCGGGCATGACAGCACCTCCTCCTCCGGCGGCTGGCTGGCTGGCTGGCGATCCCGGCCTGACCGCGTGCCGGCCGGCCTGATCGCGGCGGACACCGCCTCAGCCGGAAATCTACACCGCCCAGAAATCCCAACAATGCGCGAATAGGCATATTGACGTCGCCGCGACTTAGAGGGCGCCCACCGGCCGGGGAATCGCAATACCCAGGCCGGGTAACGGCAGCGCGGGCGGAATACCTGACCCCGGTACCATGAATACCCGGACAGGGTAAATAACTATGCCCAGGGTTTACGGAAGGAGCGCGGAAATCGGGCCTGGCCATCCATTTCAATTGGCTCATCTTGCCGTAACCGAAGCGGTGAAATAGCCTTTTACTGTCATGTGCAGCCCTCAATTCCCCGGGCCGGGCGCGCGGACCGCCATCCGCACGCCGCGGCCAGTCTCGCGCAGGCAGGCATCCCGTGTGCATGCGGCCAGGAACACACCGGCATGAGCGGACCTGCCTGGCTCGCGGGCGGCCTCGCGGTGCTCATGATCGCGGTCGCCGTCTACTGCGTGTACCGCCTCGGCGTCTCCCGCCTGCAGGGCAGGGACACCGAACGCGACGCCGACGGGCTGCACGTCCTGATGGGCGTCGCGATGGCCGGAATGCTTCAGCCGCGGCTCGCCGCCGTTCCGGTCCCCGCCTGGAGTGCGGTGTTCGTGGTCGCGGCGACGTGGTTCGCATGGCAGGCGGTCCGCGCTGGCGTCCGGGGCGCCGTCGGCACGCGCTGTGCGCACCCGGTGCCGCACGCCATCGAATCCGCCGCGATGGTCTACATGCTCGTGCCTGTCGGTTCCTGGCGCTCGGCCCACGGGCCGGGCATGGCGATGCCAGGCATGAGCCAGGGTGCTACCACGGGCAACCCAGCGATCACCCTGGTGCTGGCACTGTTCATGCTCGGCTACGTCCTGTGGGCCATCGACCGGCTCGCCGGGCTGTCCCGGCCCATGGCGGCCGTAACGGCCCGCGGAACCGGCGCCGGCC
>JBAPYC010000800.1:0-9304 GCA_049284535.1 Streptosporangiaceae bacterium | reverse complement strand
CGCTGGCGGACGGCGTGCCGGCGGGGCTGGAGTGTGGCCCGTAGCTCATGTACAGCCCTCTGAGCGTCTCACCAGTCCCACACGTATCCGATACCATGATCGTTCGTCAGTTAGGGGTGCTATAACGACCCAAACTGACGAACGATCACGCCGCTCGGTATTGCCGTGGCTGGCGGGACCTCTGCGGCCGACAGGGGCAGATCCAGTTCGAGGCGCTGCCGCCCGAAGATCTGCGAACCAGGCTCTAGCCATCGGCGGGCTCCAGGGGGCGGATCCAGAACAGGATCTGGTCGTACTCGACCAGGTCGGCGTTGACCGCGCAGACCAGGACGATCTCGCCCGCTTCCGGGGCCAGGACCGGGTTCATCAGCTTCATGACCTCGACGATGGCCAGCTGGTCCCCTTCGGCCACGGTGCGGCCGGGTTCGGTGAACGGCGGGGCGCCCGGGCTGGGGGCGACCCAGAACGAGCCTACGGCCGGGGAACGGACGGGAATGCAGCCGGTGGTGTCGGGCTGGGCGTATCGGGCTGGTGGGGCGGCGGTTGTGACAGGGGGATTGGGGGCAGCGGCCGTGACGGGCGGTGCGGGAGCCGTAGCAGGGCCGGGGGTGGTGGCTGGGTTGGCGGCGGCTGGGTTGGCGGTGGCTGGGTTGGCGGCGGCTGAGGCGGCCGGTCCTGGGGCGCTGGCGGGGGGGCCGTGGCGGCCGGTGGTGATGGTCATGCCACCGGTCCGCAAGGTCATGCCGGTCCAGCCGGAGGCGGCGAAGGTGCGCAGCAGCTCGGCCACCTCGCGGTAGGTCACGCTGTCCGGGACGGCGGTCTGCGGGGCTTCGGGGGTGGTCATGGCGTCCTTTCGGCGCTGGCGACGGCGGCGAGCAGAACGGGCAGACGCCGTGGCGCGACGATGGCCTCGACGCCCGCGTCCAGGGCGGCACGCACGCCGTCGGTCGTGGTGAACAGGCCACCGGCTACCGTCCTGGTCCCGGGCGGGATGGGCGGCAGGTCCCCGGTTAGCTCATCGGCCGGGATCGTGTCGGAGTCGAACAGCGGCTCCGGGACCCCGTCGGCGGTCGCGGCCACGGTGACCGGGCTCCCCGCCTCCGCCCAGGCGGTCAGGCGGCGCAGGTCCTCGTCCTCGTTCTCGTCGACCGCCACGGTGGGCAGCTTGCCGACCCAGATCCGGCCGGTGTCCCCGTCCACGGTGATGTCCTGGCCCACCAGCGCGTCGATGGTGCCCTCGCCGCAGCCGACCACGCACGGGGTGTCCAGGGCCCGGCTGACCACGGCCGCGTGCGAGGTCGCGCCGCCCTGCTCGGTCACCACCGCGACCGCGGCGATCATGCCCTGGATGTCTTCCGGGCTGGTCGACGGGCGGACCAGGACCGCGCCCGGCTCCTCCATGGCTTCGGCTGGGGTGGCGACACCTTCGCCGAAGGCGACCCCAGGGCTGGCCGGGGTGCCGAGCGCGGCCAGCACCGCGCCGAAGTCGCCGTCCGGGGCGAGCACCGGGCGCAGCAACGTCCGGATCTGGTCCGCGGTCACCCGGCGGACCGCCTCGGCCTCGGTGATCGTGCCCTCGTCCACCAGGGCCACCGCGATCCGGACCGCGGCCCGGGCCGTCCGCTTGGCCGGGCGGGACTGCAGCAGGTACAGCTGGCCGCCCTGCACCGTGAACTCGACATCCTGCGCGTCGCGGCCCTCGCGGTCCAGGCAGGCCGCGGCCCTGAGCAGCTCGGCGTGCACGTCCGGGGCGGCCTCGGCCAGCTGCTCCAGCGGCTTGGGGGTGACCCGGCCGGAGACCACGTCCTCGCCCTGGCCGCGGGGCAGGTACTCACCGTAGGGCGCCGCGCTGCCGTCGACCGGGCTGCGGGTGAACAGCACCCCGGTGCCGGAATCGGTGTCCAGGTTGCCGAACACCATGGCCTGGATGGTGACGGCCGTACCCAGGTCCTCCGGGATGCCATAGTGGCGGCGGTAGGCCACCGCGCGGCGGGACCGGCTCGAGGCGAACACGGCCGCCACCGCGGCGTGCAGCTGAGCCCACGGATCGGCGGGCACATGCTGGCCGAGCTCGGCCTCGATCGCGGACCGGACCGCCGCGGTGTCGGGCAGGTCCTCCAGGTCTTCGGTGCAGCCGAGCACCAGGCGGCCGTAGAAGGCGGTGAACCGGCGGTGCACCTCGGCGGCGAAGGCCGGGTCGCCGGTCTCGGCGGCCAGCGCCGCCTCGACCTCGTCGTTGCAGCCGAGGTCCAGGATGGTGTCCATCATGCCGGGCATGCTGACGGCGGCCCCGGACCGCACCGACACCAGCAACGGGCACGGACCAGAGCCGAACGAGCGGCCCAGCTCGCCCTCCAGCAGGCCGATACCGGTGGCCAGCTCCTCGGCCAGCCCGTCGGGCAGGGCCCCGGTCGCGAAGTAGGCCGCGCAGGCCTGCGTGGTGACCACGAACGCGGGCGGGACCCGCAGGCCGAGCGAGCGCATCCGCCACAGGCTCCAGGCCTTGCCGCCGACCAGGTCCCGGCTCGGCTCGGTGTCCGCCTCGTTCGGCACCACCAGCCAGCGGAAGGCTCCTGGCCTCGTTATGGGGACTGATACGCTCATTCTGGCCGCTCCCGGCCGGTCAGCCGGAGTAGGTGCTCGTGCATCTGGAACCAGACGGTGTGCACCGAGTCGACCCGGACGCCGCTGACGTAGTCGGTCTCGCCGCCTTCGGCCCGGGTCAGCGCGACACCGAGCCGGTCGCCGAACCGCCCGGTGAGCGGGTCGGCGTCGATGACGGGGCCCAGCACGGTCGCGGTCTTATCCACCACCCGGCCGAGTTTGCCGATGATCTTGTCGTCGTACTCCGGATCGCCGTGGTCGTTCGCCACCCGCTGCCCGTTGACCTCGATCGTCTGCCAGTCCGTGGTCAGGCCGAGGACCTGCCTGTTGACCCCGGTCTCGAACGAGTCCATGGCCGCGGTGATGGCTGGGTCGGAGCGGAGCCCGGCGAACGCCTGCGGGTAGACCGCGTCGAGCTGCTGCCGCCCGGCCGGGGTGATCATGTAGCTGCCGCGGGCGGCCAGCACTGTGCCGTCGGCCACGGCCTTCTCCAGCGCCGCCTCGACCTCGGCCAGGGGCTGCCCGGTGACCTCGGCGATCTGGTCGGCCGAGGCGAGCTGGCGCAGGGTCAGCGCGTGGACGGTGAGCTGGCTGGGGTCGAGCATGTGGTCCTCTTTTCGTTACTCGTCGCGGGCGGCGATCATCCGGTCCCGCACCTCGCGGCGCAGCGACTTGCCGACCGGGCTGACCGGCAGGTCGGCCCAGATCTCCACCACCCGGGGGCGCTTGAAGCCGGCCAGCCGGCCGGCGCAGAACCCGGCGATCTCGGCCGGGTCGGCCTGGGCCCGGGTCACTACGGCGGCGGCGACCCGCTCCCCCCACTTGTCGTCGGGCAGGCCGACGACCGCGGCCGCTGTGACATCTGGATGGCTGAGCAGGGTGTCCTCGACTTCGCGGGGGTAGACGTTGAAGCCGCCGCTGATGATCACGTCGTGCCGCCGGTCGAGCAGGTACAGGTAGCCGGCCTCGTCCCAGCGGCCGATGTCGCCGGTGTGCAGCCAGCCGTCCGGCTCCAGGGCCTGCGCGGTGGCCTCGGGGCGGCGCCAGTACCGGGCCATGGTGTGCGGCCCGCGGGTCAGCACCTCGCCCGGCTCGCCGGGCGCCGACTCCCCGGGCAGCAGCACGCGGCCGGCGGTGTCGCGCACCTGCACCTCGACGAATGTGTACGGCTTGCCCGCCGAGGCCAGCCGGTCACCGGTGTGCTCCCAGGGCTGCAGGCAGGTGATGGCCAGCGGCGCCTCGGCCTGCCCGTAGAGCTGGGTGAACACCGGGCCGAACCGGTCCAGGCCGCGCCGCAGCACGGCCGGGGCGATGGGCGCGCCGCCGTAGCAGAGCCGTTCCAGGGCCAGGCCGCCCGCTGTGTCTGCTGGCTCCTCCAGCAGCATCGCGATCATGGTCGGGACCATGAACGTCGAGGTGGCGCGGTGCTGGCGGGCCGCCTCCAGCCAGGCTTGGGGCGAGAACCTGGGCAGGATCACGTTCGGCGCGCCCTTGACCAGGTGCGGCAGGAAGAACGCGCCGCTGCCGTGGGTGATCGGGGCGGCGTGCAGCATGACCGAACCGGGGTGCAGGTTGGGCAGCAGGTCGACCAGGAAGTTGCTCACCTCGGCCAGCTCGCTGCGGGTGGTCAGCACCACCGCCTTGGGCTTGCCGGTGGTGCCGCCGGTATAGGCCAGCCGCAGCGGCTCATCCGGGTCGCGGCGTACGTCGCACGGGCCGGACGGCGCAGCCGCGATCAGGGCAGGCAGCTCGTCGGCGTTGATCATGATCTCGGTCTGCGCGGGCGGGTCGCCCGCGCAGATCAGGGCCCGGGCCTGGCCGTCGTCGATCTTGTAGGCGTGCTCGGACGCTGTCTCCCGGGCGTTCAGGGGGACCCGGACCAGGCCCGCCTTGGCTAGGGCGTAATAGACGATGACTCCGTCGATCCCGTTCGGCATTATGACCGCTACCCGGTCGCCGGCGGCCAGGCCTTTGGCCAGCAGCGCATGGCCGGCGCGGTCGGTCAGCGCGTCGAACTCGGCGAAGCTGACCGACCGGTCGCCGTCAATCAGGGCCGGGGCGGCGCCATACTGGCGGCCGGCCCGGCGGATGAGATCGCCGATCTGCACGCTACGGTTCCCGGGGCAGGTCGGCGCGGCGCAGGCCCGCGCCGCGGCCGGAGAGGTTCCGCGAGTCGTGCTGGGCCAGCTTGTACAGGTCGTCGGCGCGGGTGGTGGGGTAGTTCCGCTTGACCCACTCCTCGTCCAGGTACCGGTACGGCTCCGCCAGCACGGCCGGGGTGAACTCGCGGGCCCGGCGGTTGTACTCGTCGATGTCGATCCGGCCGGCGCTGGTCGTCCACAGCCCGTTCTTGGCCGGCAGGCTGACCGACCCGGACAGCCGGTCCCCGGCGGTGGGCGCGAAGTCGTCGCCGGTCAGCACCGAGTAGGGGATGCCGGTGAGCATGTTCTGGTTCAGGCCGGAGTACCGGGCCATGCTGTACTCGCTGGTCTTCTGGTGCGGGAAGCCGAGCAGGCCGACCATCTCGCCCAGGTCGTCCCGGCCGTACTCGTCGTTCATCAGCGGCTTGAACCGCTGCACCCGGTCGTCGATGACGAACCAGTCTTCCTGCCGGTAGGTGCCGGCCAGGTGGGCGAAGTCCTTGGCCACCGAGGAGTACACCAGCGCGCCCGCGTCGATCATCTGCTCCCGGGACCAGGACGCGATCCGCTTCCACAGGTCCGCGGTGGCCTGGTTGAGGACCTCGCGGTAGTGCTCCATGGTCTCGGCCAGCGTGTCCGCGTTCTGCATGCCGATCGGCTGGTAGCCGTCGGTGAGCGCGTCCGAGGTGTACATGCCGACCGCGACGATGTTGGCCGCGTTGTAGCTCGGCTCCGCCTCGAACGAGGCCCAGTCGTCCATCAGGTGGAAGTTGGTGTCTTTGAAGACGATCGGGATGGTCAGGTTGTTCAGCGGCAGCCCGGTGGCGATGCCATCCAGCCAGGGGTAGTCGCCCTCGGTCAGGTCGAAGAAGTCCCGCACGATTAGCTGGCGGCCGTCGCCGAAGTTGTACGGGCCGCTGTTGTGCAGGCCCACCCGGCACTCGCAGTGGGCCAGGAACGCGTACTGGGACAGCTGGGCGACCAGCTTGGTCACGGCGGTGTGCAGCCGGTCCCCCGGGGTGACCCCGTGCAGGTCGGCCTCGAACACCTGCAGCGTCCGCTCGGGCAGGAACTGGCTGCGGTCGCCGAACTCCTTGTTGGTGATGTGCCCGTCGTTGCGGTGGTAGGCGAGGTTGAACCGGCGGGAGAAGTCCAGCACGTCCACCACGTCCTGGGCCGCGTCGGCCGGGCCGAGCAGGCCCCAGTTCATCAGCATCTCCCGGCCGATCAGGTAGAACGTCGGCACGCCCCAGGCCGCGTTCACCGTGTCGACCTTGAGGCTGACCTCGCGGGCCCGGTCGCCGAGTTCCTCGGCCGGGGTGGCGGCGTCGATCTCGCGCAGCAGCGTGGGCAGCCGGTAGAAGGTGTTGAGGTAGCTGAGCAGCATGTACGGGTTCATCGGGAACAGCTTCGACTCCTGGACGGTGCGGGTGATGCACAGCCAGTAGGTGGTGTCGGAGAGGTTCCGCAGGTAGTTGTTGGTCTCCAGCAGGGACCGGTAGTTGATCTCAGCCATCGTGCGTCCCGTCCTCAGCCCTTGTCCTCGATCTTCCAGATCCGCGCGTGGCCGGTGTCCCCGGTCTCGTACGCGTCGGCGGCCGGCGGCGCCGCGGTCACTTCCAGCTCGACCACGTCCCCGTCGGCGAGCACGCCGATCTTGCAGTTCATCAGCGTGGGCACGTCGTACTCGCGGGCCAGGATGCCCAGGTGGGAGCGGACCGAGCCGCCCAGGCAGATGACCCCGGCGAAGCCCTCGATGATCGGCGCGGTCAGCGTGCCGCCCGAGTCGTCGATGACGGCGATGGTGCCGTCCGGGATGCCGTCGGTGAGGTACGCCATCACCTGCTCGATCTTGGAGATCAGCGCGACCGGTCCGGTGACCGTGGCGGACTTGCGGATCACGTTGTCGCCCATGCCGACCTGGCGGCGGCCGTCCGCGCCCCGGCTGTCGGAGCCTGCACCGTCGGTGTAGGTGCTGGCGCCCCGTTCCGGCTGCTTGTACTTGTCCGGCTCGGACTCCAGCGACACCGTGGCGGAGAAGTCGAACCGGTAGCCGTCATCCAGCGCGGCCTGCTCGACGGCGCGCGCGTCGGCCAGGCTGAACAGGTCGTACTGGCGGGCGAACACGACGTCCTTCCAGGCCGCTCCGGTGGCCGCGAAGCGCTCGGCGGCCAGGGCCCGCACGGCACCGTTGAAGCGCGCGGGCAGCGGGAGCATCTCGGTCGAGCCCCACTTGGGCGGCGTCCCCGCGGATGGCACTGAGGATGTCGCTGGGGATGTCCCGGTGGAGGCCTCTGCGGATGTCCCTGTGGATTCAGCCATGATCACCTCGCTGTTTCATGTCTGTTAATGAACTGAAAACCTAGGTACGATCCGATTTGTGAGCCAGTCCACATTGGTGGACAGTCCGGCGCTGGCCGCGGGCCCGCGCCACCGGGCTCACTCCCGCCTGCATTCCTGCCTGGACACGGCGGACTACGCACGCGCGTTCGCCGTGCTGGAGGACTGCGACACGGCCGCCTGCCTGCCGGACTTCAAGGAGCAGATGGTCGAGGCGCTGATGTGCCACTTCCGGCTGCGGCACGTGTCGTTCTTCACCGGGGCAACGTTCCACAACGTGTTCGGCGACATGACCCCAATCACCGAGGGCCTGACCGCGCAGATGCTGCCGGAGTACCAGGAGCGCTGGTGCCGGTACGACGTGTTCGGTACCCCGGCCGCGATGCGCCAGCTGGTGGCCACCGGCATCTCGTCGGTGGCCGAGCTGGCCGCGTTCGGCCCGTTGCCGGCATCGGCCGACGCCTATGTGCGGCACTTCCTGAAGACCACCTGGGACATGGAGTGCGCGGCCGCGCTGCGGCTGGAGCTGCCCGGCGGGCACACCGCGCTGGTCGGCATGTTCGATCAGGCGCCGGACAAGCTGGGCCCGCACGAGCTGGCCACGATGCGGTTGCTCAGCCGTCAGCTGTCGGCTATCTCGCGGGGGCTGCCGGTGGCCCGGCCCCGGACCGTGCTGGCGGGGCTGTCAGAACGGCAGCGGCAGGTGGTGCAGCTGGTAGCGGACGGGCTGCCGAACGCGGAGATCGCCGAGACGCTGTCGCTGGCCGAGGACAGCGTGAAGAAGTACGTCAGCCGAATTTTGAGCGCCACCGGGTGCCAGTCCCGGATGGAGCTGGCGCTGCTGGCGCGGTCGCGGAGGTTATCGCTGGCCTGAGCTGTCGCTGGCCCTGAGTTATCGCTGGCCCTGAGCTGTCGCTGGCCCTGAGCTATTGTTCCCGGCGCGCGGGAACCAGGAGCCGGGTGTCCGCCATCTAACGGTCGTGAGTTGCCTTCCCGCCCGGTCTGCAAACCGACTGTTCGCAGCCTCGGCTGTCGCGGCAACCGCCATGATCGCGGCCGCCTGCGCAGCATCCTCCTCGGCGGTCGCGCACGCGGCTCCGGTCATCCCTGCATGCACGGGCACGACCAGTATCGGCGCCTGGATCGCGGTCGGTCATGGCGGCGACGTATCCGGAACCGCCGACTATTCGCTGGAGTTCACCAACCTTGGCGGGAGCACCTGTGCCTTGTCTGGTTACCCAGTCGTGTCCGCGATCAGCCGGACCGGGGTACAGCTCGGCAGCCCAGCGGGCCGGGGCCGTCTACTGGTTGCGCCCCGGGTAGTCCTTGCGCCTGGGGCCACGGCACACACGACACTCGCCTACCACGGCCAGCTGGTCAGCACCGGGGGCGGTTGCGGGACCGCGGAGGTGGCCTCCGAATTGCGCATCTACCTGGCCGGTCAAAAGCCCGCCACCTATGCCGCGTTCGGCTTCCTGGCCTGCGCGGGTGCCGGACCCGTCTACCTGACGATCACGGAGCCTATCCGGGCTGGAGTCGGCCCAGACTAAGGCTGGCTACGCGTGACCGGGTGGCCGTATCGGATACGGCCACCCGGTCGGGTACACGTCAGGTCAGTGCACGTTCAGTGCGTTGCTGTCCTCGAAGAAGCTGGTGTCCCCTCCGCTGACTTCAGTGCCGATGAACTTGACGGTGATGGTTTTGCCGATGTACGAGGCCAGGTTGGTGGTGTACTCGACATATTTGGTGCCGTTATTCGCAGCGGTCGCCACGGGGACGGTCTGGAGCACGGTGCCTGAGGAGTTCAGGACTTCCAGGACCAGTTTGTTCGCCGTGTTCGTCGTACTCGACTTGACTTCGACCCAGTAGGTGAATACCGCGCTCGTGCAGTTGGCCGGGATGGTGACCGTCTGAGCGACCGTGTCCGTGTGCGCCGAGCCGTAGCCGTCCAGCCAGGCCAGGTAGGAGCCTGCCTGCGCGGGGACGCCCTCTGCGGTGCTGGCCAGTACGCCGGCAGTGGCCGTCCACGGTGAGATAGAACCGGTCTCGAAGCCCGGGTTGCTGAGCAGCTGCTGTGCCGTGCAGCCCGAAATCGCCGTGTTGATGGTCCAGCTGAAGGTCGCCGATCCGGTGGCTCCGGTGGTGTCCTTCGCGGTGACCGTCACGCTGTCCGTACCGGAGGTGGTGGGCGTGCCGGAGATCAGGCCGGTCGAGGAGAT
>JBAPYC010000799.1:0-6351 GCA_049284535.1 Streptosporangiaceae bacterium | reverse complement strand
GGCCCGGCGTCAGCGCCGCCGCTCAGCCTTGGGAGGCCCGCGCGGCGCACGCCGGGCCGCAGCCGCACGGCGACACGGATCAACTCAGCTCAATGCCGGGCGGCCCAGAGCTGCCGATAGCCGTCGTCCCTGGCGCCCATTGTCCAGCTGGCAGGGGCCGCGTCAATGCCGATCGCCCGGCGGGATCCACACCGATACGTGAGCCGGTTCAAGAGCGGTATGGATTACACCGGTGAGGTCGGCGCGAACCAGGTCGGGGTCTGCCGCGTCCTGGAGGCGGGCCGCGAACGCCGTCACCATGCGCTCGGCGTGGTAGCGGGCCCGGTTGAACCGGCGATCCACGGCGTGCTGCACCCGCCGTCGGACTGGATTGAACAGCGCGGCTGCGACCAGGGTGGCTGCGGCCACCGCCACCGTGCTGTGGAACTTGAACACCTGGGTGGCCAGCAGGACCAGCCCGGCGTACACGCCGACCAGCAGGCCGGTGACGATCGCGTAGGCCAGGGTCCGGGAGATGATCCGGTCGATCTCGTACAGCCGGTATTTCAGGATGCCCACCCCGATCGACACCGGCAGTGCAGCCACCCCGAACCAGGCGAGGCCGATGGCGGCGAGCAGTACCTTCGGGCCACCTGAAGTGCTGAAGGACCCCGCCAGGAACAGACAGATGATCGTGACGGCGGCGCCGCTGGCCAGCCACTTCAGCTGCTGGCGCCGGTCCCCGCTGCTGCGCCGCCAGCTCAGCGCCTGCCGGGCGATGAAGGCCAGCGACAGCCCAACCAACACGGCGCTGAGCGGGCCCTGGACAGCACCGAACCGGCCGACCGGTTGATCCACCGCGGCCAGGCCCCCCGTGGAGTCCACGCGGATCGGGTGCGCGGCCAGGGCACCGGCAATCGCCACGCAGGTCGCCAGGATCAGTAGCGCGAAGGCCACGGCGTAGATCCGCAGGGCCGACCGCCACAAGCGCGAGGCCAGCGTACCGTCGGGGAACAGCAGGATGTCGGCTCCGAGCAGCAGCAGGCTGGGACCCCAGAACTGGGACAGGGCCGATCCCGCCGCGCCTAGGGGAAGGTGGTGCCCGAGCCGGTAAACGTAATACCCGTAGTCTCCGCCAGCCGTGGACAAGAACATGAAGACGCCGGTCACCAGGAACAGCCAGCCGATCGGGTTGCCCGGCTGGCGCCGGGTCACCAGCCAGCCCACCGCAGCGCAGGGAACGCCGATCGTCACTGCGACCAGGGCGTTAAAAATCTGACCCGACAGCACGGTCAGCGGGACTACGGCGACGAAGGACGCCACGACCAGGACGCCGAGGACTACTCTCCAGGTCCTCGCTGACCCCAGGCGAACGGTCATGAACCGAACCCTACGCGCGGACCGTTCCGCAAACGTTACGGCTCATGGCGGCAAGTGCAAGTCCTGGCCGGGCTCAGATCCGGGGATGGCCCGCGGAGTGTACGTGTCCGCCCCTCCAGCATCAAGCATGACTGTGACCGTAGAGCAACGAGCACCGCACAAGGTGCCCACTAAACGCACACGCCAAGTCACGCTTGACCCTGGAGTCTCTGCGGACACTCCGGTCAGAAACCAAGGGCCAGGCCGGGGCCTGCCCGGACCGGACGCGGGCCATCCCCTGCAACGTGTGGCGCCGTGCAATTAACGTGCAATTAGCCAGGGCAACGAGCGGACAATCACGGCCACTCCGGGTATGCCGAGTTGCCTGGTCGGCAACGTTAACGAGCCGGATCTGTCCAATTCCCAAGCTGACAGTCCGAGTCCCAGCCCTCATGCGATGATCCGGAACACGCACAGAATGAACCTCTGCGCGATCTATGAGCGGCGAGTCAAAGGTCTGAGTTGAGACACGTTCTGCGTTATGGCCCAAGCTGAGCCGAGTACCATCCAGTCCGGCGCCAGGAATCACGCCGACCAGACGGCAACGGACAACTGCAGTTCAATGTACTGTCGATGGGTGGTCTCACGATCCAGGGTTATGACCTAGCATCACGAAGAGTTCATACACGAAGTAGTCACCTCTGTTGTAACGCGGACATTTCCGGTGCGTAATTGAACCAATAGCCCAGCGCCTGGCGCTCCGCATCTTGGCGTTTCTTGTGCTCCTGGAGATGGTGCATCGCGAACCGGGGCAGCACGACCGTCCGGCGCGAGCTGCTCGTGTTCGGCTCGGCAATCTGCAGCTTGCCATCGACGCGCCGCCCGCAGCGCCCGGGCCCGCTCCGCGCACGACGGGCAGACCAGTACACCGGCTCACCTGCGCACAGGCAGGTACTGGCCGCGGCGAGAAACTGGCAGATACTAGGACCTAGGCCCGATACCCGAACCTCAGCGACTGGCGACCACCGGGACAGGAGAGCTGGCTCATGACTGACGACGCGTTTGTCAAGGCACTGGAACAGCAGGACGCCGCCATAGCATCCATGCTGAACGGCGATCCTGGTCCCATGATCGACTCCTGGGCGGCCTCTGATGACATAACCCTCTTCGGCGCGTGGGGACCCCTCGAGAAAGGGCACAAGCCCGTTACCGACACCATGCGCTGGGTTGGAAGCCGCTTCAACGGCACCGATGTCGTGGACGTAGAGCACGCTGTCATCGCCTCCAGTGGAGACCTCGCCTACACGGTCGGTTTCGAGCGCAGCCATCGCAGCGTCGACGGCGGGCCGCCGAGCGACAGGGTGCTCCGGGTTACCCACATCTACCGGCGCATTGACGGCGACTGGAAGCTCATGCACCGGCACGCCGACTTCTCTCCTCCGGATCCGCGGAAGACCTCCGCCGGATAAGCGGCCAGCGCGCACCCCCGGCCAGTCGCGCTCGGCCGCCCGCCCATCGCGGCGGTCAGCGACAGCGACAGCAACAGCAGCGACCGGCCAGCGCGGCCACCAGCTCGGCGTCGAGCGGCAGCGTCCGCTTCCCGTTGCGGGACTTGGGCTCTTCAATACGGACCCGGTACTCGACCAGGACCCGGGCCTGGTTGACGGTGAGCGTCTTGACCCGCAGGTCAATATCCGACCAACGCAGGCCGAGCACTTCACCGCGGCGCAGACCGTAGAGCGATTGCCGCCAAGCCGCGTACAGCCGGTCAGAGGACGCCTTGGCCAGGAACTTCCTGACCTCGGCCGTGCTCCAGGTGTCACGCTCCCGGGGGGTGTGCTCGGGTGGTTTGACCAGTCGTGCCACGTTGCGGACGAGCTTGCCCTCCAGTACGGCCGCTTCCAGGGCTGCAGTGAGCCGTCCCAGTGTCAGCCAGACTGTCCGGCCGGACAGACCCGTTCCCGGCTTGCCGCCCCGCCTGCGGCCTGCCGCCAGCATCAAGGCGGCTCCGCTGCGCTCCGCGCCCGGCACCGCTCGTGGCGGGCTGCGGCCCTTGGGGGGCTGACCCGCCGCGGCGGCCCGGGCATGCAGGCACCGATCCACCGATCGGATGGACTCATCGGCAGCACTCAAGCTCACGCCCAACTATGAGCCGTCTTCTCGGCCAGTCAGAGTCACACAGACGGCCACGACGGCTAGGGCACCGACAGCAGCGGATGCGGGCCGATTACCTCCATCGACCACCGACGCTCACCAGACGATCCAGCGCCCTTTAGGAGGAGATGAAGGGGTGAGGGAACGGCAAGAACGCGTCAGCGAAGCCGTGCCAGGACACCAGGGATTCACCCGGACACGGATCGTATTCCGCCGTCCGCTCCAGTCAAGCAGCGGCTAACCGCATGATCCTTTGGCCCGCCCCCTCCACACGAGCACAACCCGCTCGCGCGGAGCCTCTACCAGTCCAAAGCATCAAGCAGCCGCAACTTGACCTCCACTCCCGGCTCCACAACCCCGGCATCTATCGGGTGAAGGCCCTAGGCCGATCACCCCTCTCGCGGCCGCGGCGGAAAGAGCAGGCAGATGACCCCCATCACGGCGGACCAACCATCAGATAGAGGCGACCGCGACAAGCGGTCCAGTGTCAAGACGAGGTTGACGCCAAACCGGCGACGGCGGTCCGTCGAGAACGACGAGTACCGGGCGTTCATCCGGCGCATCCTGCGCGCCTATACCCGCCGGGTCGCGGACGGCGACGTGGAAGCTCTCATTGCCATGACCAGCCTCGCGGACGAGCTGGACGCCGCCATAACCCAGGCGGTCAAGGGCCTGCATGGGCATGGCGACTCTTGGGCTGAAATCGGCTCCCGGCTCGGCATCAGCCGCCAGGCAGCTCAGCAACGCTGGGGTGTAACACATTGATTTCATCCCCGCATACGGGATCTGAACGGTGTTGTCCGGGCCAGCTCGGCAAAACCCAGCCGCTGAAGGATCGGGCAGCTATCTGCGGAGGCATCGACCTGCAGGGGCCGCCCTCGTCCTCCTAAAAAGGTAGGTCCCGCGGTCGGGGCGCAGTCACAGACCTAGGTCTTAGCAGAGGACGTGCCCGGGGCGCTAGAGAGGTGTCGCGAGGCTGCGCCGCACCGGCCATGACTAAGCGGCCTCCCGCCACCGGATGGCCTCTTCCCTGCTCGCCATGTGCAGTGGGACCGCCTCCATTCGCATCTTGGTCTCGGCAAGGTCGTGGCCGGTGTCTGGCCTCTTGAGCACCATCCACAGCGAGCTGCCGACCACGGCTGAGAAAATCACCGCCGAGAGCGGGATGTTCAGCCAGAACCAGGTACCCATCATTCCTCCTTCGAGGGGCCTCGACCGGTTCACCGGCCGTTATGCAGCAAAGCCTGCCCGCCTACCTTCTGTTTGAGTTCTGAAACACATAGGTCCGCGCCATGAGTACATGCAGTCACCAGGGGATAACCGGGTGACGTTCCTGAGCGCGGATCTGCTCAATGGGTCTATGTCAGGGCCTTGCGCACGAAGGAACTGATCTGCAACTACCGGCGGTCGTAACCGTCGACGTGAGCATTTAGGCATCCCCCGCGCTGCGGCGTGCCACTTCGGTTGTGGGCGCTAGCCGGAGTTTCCGAGAACGGGCGTCCTTGCCAGAGGTTTCCGCTGGTCAGTTAGAGTTTCGGTGGCTGTTTTGGCGTATTACCCACTTCAGCGTCTGGGGGCGTAGCGGTCGAGGCCGAAGATGCCGGCGAGCTTGTCCTGGACGGGGCTGGTCTCGGTGAGCATGCGGTGGGCGCGGGGCCGTCCGCGGCCGGCGCGGTAGAGCAGGACGGTCTCGCTGATGCCGGCGAGCTCGCGCAGGAGTTCCCGGACCGGCAGGCCGATCCCGTTCTGGCGGGCGCGGTAGCGCATGAGGTGGGCGATCTGGAGGGCGAGGACGCAGGTGAAGACGTGGACCCTTATGTTGTGCTCGGTCCAGTGGTGCATGGGTGAGAACGAGACGGCGTGCGGGTCCTTCATCTGGCGGAACCCGGATTCGGCCTCGGACTGGGAGCGGTAGCCGGCGACGACTTCGGGCACGGGCCAGTCGTCGTGGCTGGTAATGAGAACGTGCTTGCCGAAGATCTCTTCTTCCAGGGCGGCGCGGGCCTGCTCGTCGACGTGCCAGTCCAGGCGGAGCTCTTCCGGCGTGTCCCCGGTCAGTTCCCAGCGGATGACGCGGCGGACCCACGGGACGGAGGTGATCGAGGCGATCTCCGCTTCGGCCTTGTCCCGGGGGCGGCGGGTCTTGCCGCGGGCGAGCCGGGCGGCGAGCTCGTCGAGTTTCTTCCCGGCCCTGGCGAGGGTGGTGCCGGTGAACCCGGCGGCCTGCGCGTCGTGGAGTTCCGGGGAGTGGGTGAGGACCGCGCGCCGTTCGGCACCGTAGGCGGTGCGGCGGGTGTCGAAGGCGGTCAGGCCGCCGAACCGGTCCTTGTCCACGATGCTCCGCTTTGACGCGGGGAGGGCGAGCAGGTCCTGGCAGTCGCTGGCGGGCACGGACCCGATGTAGTGCATCCCCGTCTCGGTGAAGTGGGCGAGGTTGTCCTCGCTGTTCTGGCCGGCGTCGAAGACGACGGTGATGTCCGGGACCCGCAGGTCCAGGCCGGCCGCGGCGCAGACCGCCTCGTAGCGGGCCTTCAGCTGCGTGACCATCTCGGGGAACTGGGTGACGCCGGGGCGGTCGCCGGGGTAGGCGTGCCAGGTCAGCGGAATCCCGCCATCCCGGGTGACGACCAGGCCGAGCCCGACGAGGCGCAGGTCGGCGCGGTGCTGCTTGGCTTTCCCCCGCTGTGCGATCGGCGCCTTCTTGTTCGCGGTGGCGATGAAGGTGGCGAAGTTCGTCATGTCCAGCGCCACGCTGGACACGTCCGCGCCGGACTCGCGCACGATCGCGGCGGCGATCTTCTCTGATGCCTGCTCCAGCTGTCCCGGGGTGACCGCGTGCATCGCGTCCCAGAACCGGCG
>JBAPYC010000798.1:0-7088 GCA_049284535.1 Streptosporangiaceae bacterium | reverse complement strand
GCGCGTCGGCCAGCCGGGGATCGGCGAGCAGAATGTCGGTGCGGGGCACGGAACGCCGGCTATCCACGTCGCGAACGATACCGTGCGACATCGGAATACAGCGCTTTTGATCGGGTACAGGGCTGGCAGCAAGGCCCGCACAACCACACATCGTGACGCAACTGGGAAGTGATACGCATGGCTGGGATGCTGCAGATGCGGCGTAGCAGAGGGGCGTTCAGTGGCTTTTTGCTGATGCTGCTCGGGCTGTGGGGCGCCCTTATCCCGTTTATCGGACCATATTTCAGCTACGCCTATTCGCCAGATAAGGCGTGGACCTACAACACCGGCCGGCTGTGGCTGGAGATCTTGCCTGGCGCGGCCGTGTTCCTCGGCGGCTTTCTTTTGATGGTGGCCCGGGGCCGGCACACCGCGCTGTTCGGCGCGCTGCTCGCCGCGGCGGCCGGCGGCTGGTTCGTGCTGGGCACCCTGCTCAGCCCGCTGTGGAACAACCACGTGACCATGGGCGGCGCCCCGGTCGCGAACACGCAGTACATGCGGATCATGGAGCAGCTCGGCTTTTACTACGCGCTCGGCGCGGTCATCATCTTCATCGCGGCGGTGGCGCTCGGCCGGATCGCCTCGGTCGCTTCCGGCCTCAGGCCGGTGGCCGACGAGCCGGACGAGCCGGTCGTCGAGCAGACCGCTCCGGTGCGGACCGCCACGGCCGCCGACACGGTTCCGGGGCCGACCGCCCGGACCCGCGAGGAGCCGGCCGTCCGCGAGGAGCCGGTCCGGGCGGAGGAGACCCCGATGGTGAAGACCGGCGAGTCCCGGGCCGCCGAGGAGGACACCCAGATTATCGGCTAACAACCATGGCCATCGTGTAACGACCAAAGCCAGCTCAGCCCGTAGCCACTATCATCGGCACGACACAATCGCGGCCGATGACAGTGCCTACGAAGGGACTCAAGGGTGCGGGCTGAGCCAGCGGCGGTCACCGAGACAACGGCAGCCACCGGACCCGTCAAGGATGGGTCACGGTGGCTGCTGCCTGCCGGGGCACTTGCGTTCGCCGTGGTGCTCGCCCTGTGGCTGGCCGACCTGGCCGCGCACGTGTCCTACCTAGCAGCCATGCGTGACCTGGTGGTGTACCGGGACGGCGGGCTGATCGCCCGGCACGTCGCTCCCGCCTACAACGCTCACCGCGCCTCGCCGCTGTATGACTGGAAGGGCGCCAACGGGGTCCAGTTCACCTATCCCCCGTTCGCCGCGGTGATCTTCGCGGCCGGCTCGGTGCTGCCCTGGACGGCGCTGCGCGGGGCCATGACCGTGGCCAGCCTGGCCGCCCTGGTCCTGTCGCTGTGGCTGGTCTTCGGCGCGCTGGGCTACCGGGACCGGGTCCGGCTCGGCGCCACGCTCGGCATTTCCGCGCTGGCGCTGGCCACCGAGCCAGTGCAGCAGACCCTCAGCCTCGGCCAGGTCAACCTGCTGCTGATGCTGCTCGTGGTGGCGGACCTGCTGGCGGTCCGGGACACCCGCCCGCGCTGGTGGCAGGGCGCGGGGATAGGAATCGCGGCCGGGGTGAAGCTGACGCCGCTGATCTTCATCCCCTACCTGCTGCTCACCCGCAGGTACCGGCAGGCGGCCACGGCCGCCGGGACGTTCGTGGTGACGATCGTGCTCGGCTGGGCCATCCTGCCCCGGGACTCGGGCACCTACTGGGCCGACGCGCTGTTCCTCAAGGCGAACCGGATCGTGTTCCTCGGCACCCGGGGCAACCAGTCGGTGCGCGGCATCGCGACCCGGCTGGCGGGCAGCGTGCACGCCGGCACCCTGCCGTGGATCGCGGCCGCGGTCGTGATCGTCGTCATCGGGCTGGCCGCCGCGGCAATCTTGTACCGGGCCGGCCAGCCGGTGGCCGGCATGCTGGCCTGCGCGGTGACCGGCCTGCTGGTCTCCCCGCTGAGCTGGGACCATCACTGGGTGTGGGTCGCCCCGGGCCTGGCGCTGCTGGCCCACCTGGGTGCTCGGGCCCGCGGCCCGGTCCGGGCCGCGTGGTGGGCGGGCGCGGCCGGGCTGTGGCTGGTGTTCGCCTGCTGGCCGCAGTTCTGGGACTCCTCGGCCGGGCTGACCCCGGCCGGCCTGGTCTGGTACAGCCCGGCCACCTACTTCGCCTCCGGCGACAAGGCCTGGTACCACGAGTTCCACTGGCACGGCCTGCAGCTGCTGGCCGGGAACAGCGAGGTGCTGGCCGGGCTGGCCGCCCTGGCCGTGCTCACGGTGGCCGCCGTGCGCCTGCGGTCCCGCGGCCCGGCAGACCCGGCGGGAACAACGGGACCGCCATGACCGTCCCGGATGGCGGCGACCCGCTGGCGCGGACCCGCGAGCGCATGGTCGAGCAGGCCGTCTCGACGGGCCGGATAGCCGACGCTCGCATCGCCGCCGCCCTGCGCGAGGTGCCCCGGCACCTGTTCCTGCCGCACCTGCCGCCGGAGTCGGCCTACGCCGACGACGCCATCGTGACGAAACGCGATGCCGAAGGCCGGCCCATCAGCTCCTCCTCCCAGCCCGCCATCATGGCCATCATGCTGCACCAGCTGGGCCTCGCGCCGGGTCAGCGGGTGCTGGAGATCGGCGCCGGGACCGGCTACAACGCCGCGCTGATGAAGTACCTGACCGGCCCGCAGGGCACGGTCGTCAGCGTCGACATCGACCCGCAGCTGGTCGAGGCGGCCCGCGATCATCTGGCCAGCGCCGGGTACCCGGACGTGACCGTGGTGGCGGCGGACGGCGCCGAGGGCTTCGTGCCCGGCGCGCCCTATGACCGGATCATCGCCACCGTCGGGGTCAGCGACCTGTCCCCGGCCTGGCTGGATCAGGCCGCCCCGGGCGCCCGGATCGTGGTCCCGCTCGACGTGCGCGGCAGCCAGCTGTCGGTGGCCTTCGAGCGCGATGGTGACCGCTGGGTGAGCCGGTCGATCGCGCCGTGCGGGTTCATGCGGATGCGCGGTTCGCAGGCCGGTCCCGAGCGGATCATGGTGCTCCGGCCGGGCCTGTCGCTGCTGCTCCCGGACGGGATCACCCTGGCCGGCGGGGAGCAGGCCGACCCCGGGTTGATCGCCGGCTTCCTGGCCGGGCCGCCGGTGCGGCTCGCCACCGGGGTCCGTACCCAATCCGCGCAGGTGTTCTGGGGATTCGGCCTGTGGCTCGCGACCGGCGACCGGCGCTCGTTCGGCATCACCGAGGAACTGCCCGGTGATCCGGCCGGGCACGACGCCGCCCACGCCTTCCAGCTGGGCTGTGCGCCACTGGGCCGCCGCGGGGCACGGACGACGATGGGCCTGCTGGACTCGGCCGGCCTGGCGGTGCTGACCACGGACCGGGACTCGCGGGAGCCGGGCGACTTCGGGCTCGAGGTGACGGGGTTCGGCCCGCAGGCGTCCGCGCTCGCCACGGACCTGGCCGCCCACGTGCAGGCCTGGGATCAGGCCGGCCAGCGCGGCGTGGCCGGGCTGCGGGTCGAGGCCTATCCGCGGTCGTCCCCGGAGCAACCGGACGAAGTGCCGGGTGTGGCGCCGGGTACCGTGCTAATTGAGCGGCCCGCCACACGTTTCCTGGTCCGTCACCCGTAGATTAGTGCCGTGACGACCAGCAAAGGCGACCACCTGGAAATCGAGCAGAAATACGACGCCGATGCCGACTTCGTCCTGCCCAGGCTCGGCAGCCTGCCCGGGCTCGGCGGCCGGCGGGTAGCCGACCCGAAGCGGTACTACCTCAGTGCGACGTACTTCGACACCGACGACCTGCGCCTCAATCAGAACAAGGTGACACTGCGCCGGCGTGTCGGCGGCCCCGACGAGGGCTGGCACCTCAAGCTGCCGGTGCGCAAGGACACCCGGCAGGAGCGGCATGCTCCGCTCGGGGAGGGTGCCGCCGGCAGCGTCCCGGCCCGGCTCGCGTCTGAGGTCGAGGACATCACGGCCGGCGAGCGCCTGCGCCCCATCGCCATCCTGGATACCGAACGGACGGTGCTCACCCTGGTCGCACAGTCCGGCGAGCCCCTGCTGGAGATCGCCGACGACCGGGTGACCGCGACCCGCTTCGGTGCGGACGACAGCGAGCCACTGACCTGGCGCGAGATCGAGGTCGAGGCGCTGTCCGAGGATCCCGCTGCGGCCAGCCTGGCCGAGGCGGTCGGGAAGGTGCTGCGCGAAGCGGGAGCGCGACCCTCCTCTTCCGGGTCGAAGCTGGCGCGAGCACTGAGCTCTCAGAGCTGATTCATAGCCGATTCTGAGCTCAGCTGCGATGACAAACGGCAAGCTGTGGGGATATGGACAGTAACGCCCCGGCCGCGGCGCCAGCCGCCAGCGCCCGCAACGGCATCCAGCACGCGGACGGCACCCCGGTGCGGGTCCTCGTCGTCGACGACGAGCCCAGCCTGGCCGAACTCCTGGCCAGCGTGCTCCGCTACGAAGGCTGGACCGTGCAGACCGCGGGTACCGGCGCGGACGCGGTGCGGACCGCGCGGGAGTTCCGCCCGGACGCCGTGGTCCTGGACGTCATGCTCCCCGACTTCAACGGCCTGGAGGTCATGCGCAGGCTCCGGGCTGAGATACCGCAGGTATGCGTGCTTTTCCTGACCGCGCGCGACGCCGTCGAGGACCGGGTGGCAGGCATCACGGCCGGCGGCGACGACTACGTGACCAAGCCGTTCAGCCTGGAGGAAGTGCTGGCCCGGCTGCGCGGGCTGCTCCGGCGGGCCAACCTGACCCGGGCCCAGACGGGCGAGGGCTCGCTGGTCGTCGGGGACCTGAGCATGGACGAGGACGCCCGCGAGGTCCGTCGGGACGGCGAGCTCATCGACCTGACCGCGACCGAATTCGAGCTGCTCCGGTTCCTCATGCGCAACCCGCGGCGGGTTCTGTCCAAGGCGCAGATACTGGACCGGGTGTGGAACTACGACTTCGGCGGCCAGGCGCACGTGGTCGAGCTGTACATCAGCTACCTGCGCAAGAAGATCGACGCCGGCCGGGTGCCGCTCATTCACACCGTCCGCGGCGTCGGGTACGTGCTGAAGCCCGCGGGCTGATGTCCGGGCCGTCCGTGCGCCGGAGGCGGGGCCCCGGCCGGCTGGCCGCCCTGTTCTCGCTGCGCACCATCAGCGGCCGGCTGATCGTCGGGCTGATCGTGCTGTTCGCGGCGGCCAGCGTCATCGTCAGCGCCGTCACCTCCCAGGCGCTGAGCAGCTCGCTGATGTCCTCGCTGGACTCCCAGGTGCAGGCGGCCACCCAGCGGTGGCAGGGCTGCGTGAACCAGACGCAAGACAACGGCGGCGGCGGCAACCGGGGCCCGATGCCGCCCGCATGCTACGGGCAGGCCACCGGCACGTTCGAGGCTCAGCTCACGGGCAATACCTTCTCCCAGCTCAGCCTGGTCCCGGCGCCCTGCCAGCTGTCCGCAGCGGACCGTAAGACGCTGCTCGCGCTGCCCACCACCGAGCTCCCGGTGAACGCCCACGGCGCCGTCGGCGGCCCCGGCGCCCCGGCGCCGGTCCTCGCCTACACGACCGTCACCCTGGCCTCGCTGCACGGTGAATACCGGGTGGCCAAGCTCGGCGTAAGTCCCGGCGTGACCGTGATCGCCGGCCTGCCCCTGGCCCCGGTCACCAGCACGCTGAGCCACGTCGAGGACACCCGGAACGTTGTCTACGCCGTCGTGCTGGTCCTGGCCGTGATCCTGGGCACCGTCATGGTGCAGCTGTCGCTGCGGCCGCTGCGCCGTGTCGCGGCCACCGCCACCGAGGTGACCGAGCTGCCGCTGGACTCCGGTGAGGTCACGCTGCCGGCCGGGGTGCCGGACAGCGACCCACGGACCGAGGTAGGCCGCGTCGGCGCCGCCTTCAACCGGATGCTGTTCCATGTCGAGCGGGCGCTGGGCCGGCGCGCGGCCAGCGAGGCCCGGCTGCGCCGGTTCGCCGCCGACGCCTCGCACGAACTGCGCACGCCGCTATCCGCGATCCGCGGGTACGCCGAGCTGGCGCTGCGGCATCCGGGCCCGGTCCCGCCGGAGGTGACGCACGCGCTGAGCCGCGTCCAGTCCGAGTCGGCGCGGATGACCGTCCTGGTGGACGAGCTGCTGCTGCTGGCCCGGCTGGACGCGGGCCGGCCGCTGGAACGTGAGCCCGTGGATCTGTCCCGGCTGACCATCGAGACGACCAGCGACGCCCAGGTGGCCCGGGCCGACCACCGCTGGCGGCTGGAGCTGCCTGACGAGCCGGTCCTGGTCGAGGGGGACCAGCTCCGGCTGCACCAGGTGCTGGCCAACCTGCTCAGCAACGCGGGCAAGCACACGCCGCCCGGCTCCACGGTCAGCGTCGCGCTGGCCACCGCGGTCAGCGGCTCCGGCCCCCCTGCAGACGGCCCCGCTGCAGATGGCACCGCCCCAGATGGCCCCGCCCCAGACGGCCCCGCCCAAGGTGGCACCGCCCCAGATGGCCCCGCCCCAGGTGGGCCGCCCGCCGGCGGCACCATCCAGCGCGGCGTGTTGCCGTCCGGGCCGCGGGTCGAGCTGAGCATCACCGACGACGGTCCCGGCATACCGCCCGAGCTGCTGCCCGAGCTGTTCGAGCGGTTCACCCGCGGCGAGGCCGGGCGAGCCCGGGACGCCAGCGCGGCCGGCAAGAGCACCGGCCTCGGCCTGGCCATCGTGGACGCGGTCGTGGCCGCCCACGGCGGCGCCATCATCGTGACCAGCCACCCGGGCATGACCAGGTTCGCCATCCTGCTCCCGCTGCTGCACGAGCCCGCCGGACAGCCGCAGGCCTCCCCGGTCTGACCGTCCTGGAACCGCCGTGCGGGCAGATGCGTCCAAAGGGCACCGACCGGGATGAGGGGGAGCAATGAAACTGATACGCGTGCCTGTCTGTCTGCTCGGCGGGCTCCTGCTGACAGGGCCGGCGACCGGGTGCGCCTCGGCCGCCGCTCAGCCGCCGGCCTCGGGTCACCTTACGGGCAGGCTGGTCATGGAGGGCGGTCCGCTGGCTCCGGGCGGCAAGCAGCCTGGTGAGCGCGCCATGTCCGGCACGGTGACCGTCACCTCGGCGGGAC
>JBAPYC010000797.1:0-3431 GCA_049284535.1 Streptosporangiaceae bacterium | reverse complement strand
GGCTCGGGCTGGCCGACGTACCGGAGATGCTCGCCCTGACCGGGCGCACCAAGCCGGGCCCCTTCCTGTCCCGCACCGTCGAGATGGGCACCTATCTCGGCATCCGCCGCGGCGGCGTGCTGGTGGCGATGGCCGGCGAGCGGCTGCACCCGCCCGGCTGGACCGAGATCAGCGCGGTGTGCACCGATCCGGCGTGGCGGGGGCACGGGCTCGCGTCGCGGCTGGTCCTGGCGGTAGCCGCGGGGATCCGGGCGCGCGGCGAGATCCCGTTCCTGCACGCCCTGGCCAGCAATGTCACCGCGATCAGGCTGTATGAGGAGCTGGGCTTCCGGCTCCGCCGCCGCGTCGTGTTCTCGGTCACCCGCGTGCCGCAGGCGCAGCACGTTCCCTAGGATGCCCTGGTGAACGTGCAGACCCGCCGGGCCGCTCCGACGGACGACCGCGCCCTGGCGGTGCTCGACGCGGAGGCCTGGCCGCTGGAACTGCAGGTGGTGCCGCCGCAGGACGCCGCTGAGCCGTTCTTCGGCCCGCGCCGGGCGCCACAGGACGTGATCGTCGCCACCCTGGACGGGACCGTGGTCGGCTACGCGGATCGGCCGGCACATGCCCATCGCGTCGAACGAGCACGTCCTGCACTTCGAGGCGCTGGCCGTCGCGCCGGCCGCCCGACGGCAGCTTCGCCCACGACGTCTGGTTCGCCCTCCCGCTGACCTAGCGGACCGCCCTCGCCCCGCTCCCGGCCGGGCCGTCAGGGCCGCTCCCGGTCCACGGTGCACAGCACGAAGTCAACCGTGGCGGCGATCACGCTGTCGCTGGGCAGCTGCCCGTGGAACAGCGCCGAGTTCAGGACGGCTCCGGACAGCAGCAGGACCGCGGCTTCCAGCTCTGGTCCGGCCAGCACGGGTGCGAGCAGCTCACGCAGGACGTGCTCGCCATCGGCGACGAGCTTGTCCCGGACATCAGCCAGCTCCGGGGTGGTCGCGGTAAGCGCGACCAGGACGGCCAGGGCGTGGTGGATCCGGTACTGCTCCATCTCGCTGCGGAACTTGGTCAGCTCCGCGATCAGGTCCGTGCGCAGGTCCCCGGCCGGCGTGCTGTGCGCCCCGGAGCCGCGGAACAGGAACGCGTCCCGGAGCAGGGCGTTACGGCTCGGCCAGTGGTTGTAGAGGGTGGCCCGGGAGTAACCGGCGGCCTGGGCGAGATGAGGATGGGTGACCGCGTCCAGACCCTGCTCGACCAGCACGTCCACCGCGGTGCGCAGGATGTCGTTGCGCGTCCGGACGACCCGGGCGTCGACGGGCGGCCCGGCGGCCTCATCCGGCGTGGGTGCCATGAAGAGCCCACCCGCCTCTCTATTGGACAGATCGTCTAGTAATATACTTCGTGTCAACTAGTTAGCAGTTCGTCCACTAGACCGTTTCCGGCCAGACACTCGACCGTAATTGGTTCCTGGCCCCAACACCTAACGAGGGCACCACGATGTCAGCTCTGCTGCTTGGGTCGATCAGCACCGTCGCCGACACATCCGAACTGCAAAGGCAGGCGTACAACCAGGCCTTCGCCGAGCACGGCCTCGACTGGCGCTGGGATCAGGACGACTACCGCGCCATGCTCGCCACCAGCGGCGGCCAGTCCAGGATCGCCGGCTACGCGCGCTCGCGTGGGCAGGACGCCGACGCCAAGGCCATCCACGAGACCAAGTCGAAGATCTTCCAGGACTCGCTGGCCACGGCCGGACTGGTGCCGCGTCCCGGGGTGGTCGCCGCCATCGGGGCCGCCAGGTCGGCCGGCTGGAAGGTCGGCTTCGTCACCACCACCTCCCGCGGCAACATCACGGCGCTGCTCGAGGCGCTGAGCCCGCAGGTCCAGGCCGGGGACTTCGACGTCATCACCGACGTCTCCGACACCGGCCAGCCCAAGCCGGACCCGGCCGTCTACGCGCTCGCGCTGCAGAGGCTGGGGGAGGCCGCAGGCGAGGCCATCGCCGTCGAGGACAACGTGGGCGGCGTGCAGGCCGCGGTCGCGGCCGGGCTGCCCTGTGCCGCGTTCCCCAACCAGAACACCAGCCAGCACGACTTCAGCAGGGCCGCGGGTGTCGTCAGCCAGCTCGACCTCGGCGACCTGCAGCGGGTGGCCCGCGCCCAGCGGGAGACGGCATGACGGCGGCCCCGGCCCAGCCCATGCTTACCGCGACCGACACCGCCTTCCACGTCGAGGCCTACGAGAAGATCGACTACTCGCTGCTCTACGTGGATGGGGCCTTCGCGGTCCAGAACACGCAGATCGCCGACAGCTACCGCCCGTTCGGGCGCTGCCTGATGATCGTCGATGAGACCGTCTACCGGCTGTACGGCGAGCAGATGCACGCCTACTTCGACCACCACCGGCTCGAGCTGACCGTCTTTCCCCTGGCCATCACCGAGACCGGCAAGACCCTGGGGACGGTCGAGCGCATCGTCGACGCGTTCGGGCAGTTCGGGCTGGTCCGCACCGAACCGGTGCTGGTGGTGGGGGGCGGCCTGACCACGGACGTGGCCGGCTTTGCCTGCGCGGTCTTCCGGCGGTCCACGAACTACATCCGCGTGCCCACCACGCTGATCGGGCTCATCGACGCCAGCGTCGCCATCAAGGTGGCGGTCAATCACGGCAAGGCCAAGAACCGGCTCGGCGCGTTCCATGCGTCACGGCAGGTGATCCTGGACTTCTCGTTCCTGGCGACGCTGCCGGAGCGGGACGTCCGCAACGGCATGGCGGAGCTGATCAAGATCTCCGCCGTTGGCCACAGCGGCATCTTCGAGCTGCTGGAGAAATACGGCGCCGACCTGCTGCACACCCGCTTCGGGCACCTGGACGGGACACCGGAGCTGCGCGACATCGCGCACCGGGTGACCTACGACGCGATCAGCACCATGCTCAGCCTGGAGGTGCCGAACCTGCACGAGCTGGACCTGGACCGGGTCATCGCCTACGGCCACACCTGGAGCCCGATGCTGGAGCTGGTGCCCAAGGTCCCGTTCTTCCACGGCCAGGCGATCAGCATCGACATGGCCTTCTCGGCCACCATCGCCGAGCAGCGCGGCTACATCCCGGCCAGCGACCGCGACCGCCTTTTCTGGCTGATGAGCCGCCTCGGCCTCGCCCTCAACAGCCCCTACCTCACGCCGGGGCTGCTGCGCGAGGCGACCAGGTCCATCGTCCAGACTCGCGACGGCCTGCTCCGGGCCGCCGTGCCGCGGCCGATCGGGACCTGCTACTTCGTCAACGATCTGGCCGCGAACGAGCTCGACCGGGCGCTGGCCGCCCATCAGCAGGTGTGCCGCGGCTACCCGCGCGGCGGGGACGGCGAGGAGATGTTCATCCGTTGACCACCGCCGTCTCCCGGCCCGGGGCGCCGCGGCCGGTGACCCCGCTGACCATCCTCGCGAGCCGGC
>JBAPYC010000796.1:0-1682 GCA_049284535.1 Streptosporangiaceae bacterium | reverse complement strand
GCGTCACCCAGACCGCCGCCGCGGAGATCATGCCCGCGGCCCTGCGCGCGTTCCGCGACGACCACCCCGGGGTCGAGGTCGTGCTCGTCGCGGCCGATGACGCGGACAGCGCCCGGGACTCGCTGCGCCGGGGACACCTCGACCTGGCGTTCGCCTTCACGTCCGACGCCGACGAATACGTCGAGGCCGTCCCGGTGGTGGAGGATCCCTGGGTCATTCTCACCCGCCGCGACAGCGCCCTCGCCGGCACCGAAGAGCCGGGCTTCGGCGCGCTCGACCAGCTGGACCTGGTGGCCTGGACCCGCCGCTGGCGCGCCCAGGCCGACCTGGAGGACACCTGGTCCCGGCGCGGCATCGCGCCCAGGATCGTCTACCGGACCGACGACAACCTGGCGCTGCAGCGGCTGGTCGCGGCCGGCCTCGGCCACGCCTGCATCGGCCGGGTGGCCGCGAGCCGGGCCGTCGACCCGTCCCTGACCTGGCTGGAGCCGCATGACGGCCTGCCGTCGCGGACCATCGCCTTGTGCTACCCGCGGCACCGCCCGGTGACGGCCACCGCCCGGACGCTGATCACGGCCATCCGCGCGCAGGCCGCCTGATTCCCGCCGCCCCCAGGCTGGCAGGATCGTCGGGACGCACGAGGAGGGCGGATGGACCTGGACCGGTGGCTAGGTGAGGGGCTGCGAGCGGTTGAGGCCTGGCAGGAAGGCTTCGGCCCGTTCGGCCGGCACGCCTGCCTGCAGGTGAGCGACGAGCGGTTCGCGGCGGTGTTCGCCGAGTTCACCGGGCGGCTGCGGGACAACTACCCGTTCTTCCACCCCAGCTACGCCGGGCAGATGCTCAAGCCGCCACACCCGGCCGCCGTGGCGGGCTACCTGACCGCGATGCTGATCAACCCGAACAACCACGCGCTGGACGGCGGGCCGGCCACCGCGCAAATGGAAAAGGAGGCCGTGGCCCAGCTCGCGGCCATGTTCGGGCTGCCCGCCCACCTGGGCCACCTGACCACCAGCGGCACGATCGCCAACCTGGAAGCGCTGTACATCGCCCGCGAACTGCATCCGGACCTGGGCATCGCCTTCAGCTCCGAGGCGCACTACACGCACGGCCGGATGTGCGGCGTGCTCGGCGTGCCGGGCACCGCCGTCGGCGCCGGCGCCGACGGCCGGATGGACCTCGGGGAGCTGGACGCGCTGCTGGCCGGGGGCCGGATCGGCACCGTGGTGGCGACCGCGGGCACCACCAGCCTGGGTGCGATCGACCCGGTGCACGAGATCCTGGCCGTGGCCCGCAGGCACGGGGTCCGGGTACACGTGGACGCAGCCTACGGCGGGTTCTTCACCCTGCTGGCGGGGATGGACGACCCGGCCGGGCTGGACCCGGCGCCGTGGCAGGCCATCGCGTCGTGTGATTCGGTGGTCGTCGACCCGCACAAGCACGGGCTGCAGCCCTACGGCTGCGGGGCGGTCCTGTTCGCGGACCCCGAGGTGGGCCGGTTCTTCGTGCACGACTCCCCGTACACCTACTTCACCTCGGACGAGCTGCATCTGGGCGAGATCAGCCTGGAGTGCTCGCGGGCCGGCGCGGCAGCCGCCGCGCTGTGGCTGACCTTCAAGCTGCTGCCGCCGACGCCGGACGGCCTGGGCCAGGTGCTCACGGCGTGCCGCCGGGCGGCGCTGGCC
>JBAPYC010000795.1:0-4361 GCA_049284535.1 Streptosporangiaceae bacterium | reverse complement strand
CGCCCACCCCGCCGCTGACGGCCTCGGCCACGGCCGGGAGCAGGGCCGCGCCGACCGCCGCGCCGATCTGGCGGCTGGTGTTGATCATGCCGCCGACCACGCCCTGGTCGGCGTTGGCCACGCCCCGGCTGGCCAGCACCATCGCGCCAAGTGAGGTGCCGGCGGTGCCGAAGCCGATCAGCGTGACCGCGAACAGCACCGGGCTGTAGCCGGTGGCGGGCAGCCGGGTCAGCAGGAGGAAACCGGCGGCGGCGGCGGCCGCGGTCAGCACCAGCAGCCGCTTGACGCCGACCCGGCCCGCGAGCCGCGGCCCGGCCATGCCCATGACGAAGCCGACCACGCCCTGCGGCGCGATGACCAGGCCGGTGAACAGCGGCGACTCGTGCAGCACCTGCTGCAGGTACAGCGACATGACGATCATCTCGCCGCCGTTCCACAAGCCGAGCAGGAAGATCAGCGCGGTCCCGTCCCGCAGGCCCGCCAGGTGCAGCAGGTTCGGCCGGATGAGAGGGTCGGGATGCCGGCTCTCGGCCACGCCGAAGGCGGCCAGGGTCACGGCGGCGATCACGATGGACCCGATGACCAGCGGTGAGGTCCAGCCGGCCACGACTCCCTGGGAGACGGCGAAGACCAGCAGCGTAACCGCGCTGGTGATCAGGATCGCGCCGCGCACGTCGAGCCGGTGAACAGCGGCCTTGGCGCTGGCCTGGCCGGCGGCGGTGCGGAGCGAGCCGAGGATGACCGGCGACAGGGCGGCCGCGGCCAGGCCGACCGGGACGTTGACCAGGAACACCGCGCGCCAGCTGGTGAACTGGACGAGCACGCCGCCGAGCACCTGCCCGGCGACGAAGCCGACCGAGGAGACCGCGCCGTACAGGCCGATGGCCCGGGTCCGCTCCGGTCCCTCGGGGAAGCCGGTGGTGATGAGCGAGAGCGCGGCTGGGGCGACGATGGCCGCGCCCGCTCCCTGGACCACCCGGGACGCGATCAGCAGGACCGGGTCGGTGGCCAGGCCGCCGGCCAGGCTGGCCAGGGCGAACGCGACCAGGCCCACGACGAACATGCGCCGCCGGCCGAACAGGTCCGCCGCCCGGCCGCCGAGGATGAGCAGGCCGCCGAACGAGATGGCGTAACCCGTCACGATCCACTGCAGCGCATCGGCGGGCATGTTCAGTTCTCGCTGGATCGAGGGCAGGGCCACGTTCACGATGCTGAAATCCAGCACGACCATGAAGGCGGCCACCAGGATCAGGGCAAGCTGGAGGGGCTGACGCCGGTTGGCCGGGGTAGTGGGTGGGGTGTGGTCGGGACGAATAACGGGCTGGGGCGCGGTCGGCGCGGTGGCAGGCATGGAACCAATCAAATACGTTACGGATCGTTTCGGATATCCGATGGGTAGAACCGGGTGATGAACACCGATATTCCGGCGCCGGGGGATATTCCGGCGCCGGCTGAGCCCGCCCCCCGGGGGCGGCCGCGGAGCGCCGAGGCGGACCGCGCCATCCTGGCGGCCACGGTGGAGCTGCTGGCCGAACGGGGACTCGCCGCCATGTCCATCGAGGAGGTGGCCGCGCGGGCCGGGGTCGGCAAGACAACGATCTACCGGCGCTGGCCGTCCAAGGGACTGCTGGCGCTGGACGCGTTCGTCGCCTCGTTCCGGGCCGAGCAGGCGCGGCCGGATACCGGCACGCTGCGCGGCGACCTGATCACCGCCCTGCACGCGTGGGTGCGGTCGGTCACCGAGACCCCGATGGGGCCGATGCTCACCGGGCTGATCGCCGAGGCCCAGAACGACCCGGAGCTGCGCGGGGCCTGGCGCGACCGCGTTCTGGAGCCGCTGCGTGTGCAGCACCGGATGATGCTGGACCGGGCCGTCGAGCGCGGCGAGATCCCGCCCGGCATCGACCCGGACGTGGTGCTCGACCTGTTCTTCGGGGCAGCCGAGCACCGGCTGCTGCTCGGCCACCTGCCGATGTCGGCCACGTTCATCGAGCAGGTGGTGGACGTCATCCTGGGCGGCATCCAGCGACGGGGCTAGCCGCGGGCGCGCAGCAGGCGCCCGGTGCCCTAGTCCCCGGGGTCCTACATGAGGACGGCTTCGGCCTCGATCTCCACCAGCCAGGCGGGGTCGAGCAGGGCCGCCACGATCACCGCGCTGGTCGCGGGCCGGATCTCGGCGAAGACCTCGCCGTGAGCCCGGGCCACCTCACGCCAGTTCCCGGCGTCGGTGAGGAACATGCGGGTGCGGACCACATGGTCCAGGCTGCTGCCCGCCTTATCCAGGGCCTCGGCGATCAGGTCCAGGCAGAGCCGGGCCTGGCCGTAAGGGCCGTCCGGGGGCGCGCCGCCGCCGGCCGGTATCGGCGCGGTCCCGGATACCAGTACGCGGTCACCGGCCACCACCGCGCGGGAGAAGCCGAACTCGGGTTCATACGGGGAGTGCCCGCTGATCAGATAACGCTGCACGCCTGGCATTGTCCCAGGCTCCGGTTCCCGGCCGGAGGCCGGGTAGGAGCAGGAGTGACGTCGGCGGTGGTGTCGCCTATACTTGCGTTATATCGCGAGAATGAGCGCCGGATGACGGGAGTTGGCCATGGCCGATCACGAGCGGCAGGCACGGGGACTGTGGGCCAAGCTGATGGCGTGGCTGCGCGGCGGGCAGAATTCCGAGGCGGCGCGCAAGGCCGCCGAGGCAATGCAGGATTTCCGCGCCAGCGAAACCGGCCGCAAGGCCGAGTCCGCCTTGCACGACCTGCGGGACAGCGACGCCGGGCGCAAGGCGCAGGAGGCCCTGCGCGACCTGCGCGACGGTGACGGGGGACGCAAGGCCAAGGAGGCCCTGCGCGACCTGCGTGACAGCGCGGCCGTAGGCAAGGCCAAGGAGGCGGCTCGCGACGCCCTGGCGGACCTGCGCGACAGCGACGCCGGGCGCAAGGCCAAGGAGGCCTTCCGCGACCTGCGGGACAGCGCGGCCAGCCGCAACAAGAACTGACCGCCGGCACTGGCGCTGGCGCTGGCCTCGCCACGCCCCGGCTGCGGCGAGTGGCCTGGTCAGGGCGCTGCCCCCGGGATACGGGGTACCGCGGCGACAGCCTGGCGGCTACCCTGAGGTATAACGAATGCGGGCGGCGGGACAAATAAAGGTGCGCGCCGGCGCGCGGGGGCGGCGCTGTCAGCACCGTCATTGACCTGCACGGATGTTAGCGCTAACGTCTGCTCTGGCTGACCGCATGGCCACGCGCCGCGCGCGGCAGAGGAGGCACGATGTGACGTCGTCACCAGGTGAGAGAGCCGGGAGCCAGGTGCGAACGTCTGTCGTGGGCGCAGGCACGGCAAACTTGTCCCGCCCGCCGGTCATGGCCGATGTGGCCCGGCTGGCCGGGGTGTCACACCAGACCGTCTCGCGGGTGCTGAACGACCACCCGAACGTCCGGCCGCACACGCGCGAGAAGGTCCTGGACGCTATCCGCGCGCTCGCCTACCGGCCCAACGCCGCGGCCCGCACGCTGGTCACGCGGCGCACGCACACCGTGGGTGTGATCACCGCCGACACCAACACCATGCTCTACGGCCCGGCGTCCATGCTCTACGGATTCGAGCGGGCCGCGCACGATGCCTACTTCGTGTCCGTGGCCAGCCTGCCCGCCCTGGACCGGCAGTCGATGCTGGAGGCGGTGGACCGGCTGCTCGGCCAGGGCATCGAGGGCATCATCGTCATCGCCACGCACGACACCGCGGTGGCCGCGCTCTCGCACGTGCCCGCCGAGGTGCCGCTGGTCGCGGTGGGCTGCGGCACCCGCGCGTCGGTCACATCGGTGGCCATCGACAACGCCGCGGGGGCGGCGGCGGCCACCAGGTACCTGCTCAGCCTGGGACACACCACCGTCTGCCAGGTGGCCGGCCCGGCGTCCTGCCTGGACGCCAAGGAGCGGGTCGACGGCTGGCGGCAGGTGATGCGGGAGGCCGGCGTGGCCGACCCGCCGGTGCGCGACGGCGACTGGTCGGCGCGTTCGGGTTATGAGATCGGCTGCCAGCTGGCAGCCGATCCCGGGCTGACCGCGGTATTCTGCGCCAACGACGCCATGGCCCTCGGGGTCATGCGGGCGCTGACCGAGCGCGGGCTGCGGATTCCGGCCGACGTGAGCGTGGTGGGATTCGACGACGTGCCCGAGGCCGGGTTCTACATGCCGCCGCTCACCACCGTCCGGCAGGACTTCGACGAGGTAGGCCGGCTGGCGCTCAGCACGCTGGTCGACCGGATGTCCGGCGCGATCCCGGCCGGGCGCCGCGTCCGGGTGCCCCCGGAGCTGATCGTGCGGACCAGCGCGGCCGGGCCGCGATGAGGAGGCGCCCTCCGGCGG